>CALDJI010000056.1 GCA_937901805.1 uncultured Clostridia bacterium
CCGGGTTTTCCCTGCCGACCAGCGTTCCAGCGAGCGATCCCTTCCGCCCCCGCCGAGCATTTCAAACATAAGTGCTCCCAGAGTAAAGACATTGCTGAGAGAATCGATTGCAGCGCCTATCGTCTGTTCTTCCGGGGACTGTAAACGGGAAGAACCCCAGAATTTTCCCATGCGGTTTATGACCGGGCCTTTTTGAAAAAAATCAATGTCACAGATATGCATCTGTTTTTTCCCAAAATCATACATCAAACTCCCATCGTAGAAATCCACTGCCGTATATCCCAGCCGCTCTGTATATACCAGAAAATCAACAGCTGTTTGTAAGGCAGAAAGTTTTTCCTCCAATGGGAGATGGGTAAAGCGGTAAAATGGGGAGTGAGGATCCGTATATTTTTCCCAACGGTCAAAGGTCCAATGGGCGTGCATACACTCCCCGTCTTCCCAGTCAAAAACCTGTGCGTATCCGCCGGCTGTAGGAAAACTGTCCAGCAGCCGGATGAGGCCCGGAGCCTCTTTAAAATCCCGGTAGACCTGCGCCGAGGCTTTCAGCCGCTGGACAGCCATGGCGGGTTCGTCCGGGCATCGCTGCGTCCTTGCGCCCGCGTATTTTACAAAATATCGGGTCTCTCCCTGTTCAATCCCAAAACAGAGATTCCCGGAATCCTGCTTATCAAAGACACAGAAAACCTTCCCAAATCTGCGCAGCCAGGAGAAATCCTGTTCCTGCTCAAGAGAAAACACAATCCCATCCAGCACCATTTTCACTGACAAAGTTTTTCCTCCTCCCAAAAAACGCAAACAAAAAGGCATACCCGCGTATTTACGCAGATATGCCTTTCCAAATTGTATAAACAAAATAGTTCTATACAAATTAAGAAAACCGCCCCTGTTTTCCCGGCGGACAGCATAGTCTCTGCATACGAAGTTTTTGCGCGGTAGCATTCCATTTTGCAGGGATACAATTCATCAACCAACCAAAATTCTTCCCATTGTATTTCAACATCCTGTCCACCTGCCTTTCTGATTATTTTTTACAAATTCCTAATAACTATTGAGCAGACTACCATAAAAAGATAAGATTGTCAATCTTCTTTATGAATTTTTTCCGTCTGTGTCACTGTCCCATCCCGGTTGATCCGATACACATTTAAAACGCCGTCCCAATCATCAAAAGTCAGCTGCTGGTACAGGAAAAAACCGGCTTTCAGGCAGCCCTTGCAGGAACCGATATTTTCTTCTACCACATAGGCTTCCAAATAATCCATTCCCAAGGTATGCAGGGCATACTCCCGGACACAGCAGAGGATCTGTGTGAGATAGCCTTTTCCCCAGCTGTCCGGTGCAAAAAAAGCGGTAATCGAATAGCCCGGTTCCTCTTTATTGTCTCTTTTCAGGACAAACACCCCGACAAATTCCCCGGTTTCCCGCTGTTCCACAACATAAGGCAGCGCCAGATTCTGCTGTTGCTTTCTAAGATAATTTTTGATCATTTCCTCGGTCTCGGAGCTCTCCTCATGCCTGGAAAAATGCATATACTGGGCAACCATCTGTTCTTTTGTCAGCGCATACATATTTTCCTTGTCCTGCAGGGTCATCTGCCGAAGACAGAGATCTTTTGTCTGAAGCGGTTCCATCTGTTCCTCCATTCCGTCCACATCCATGATTTCAAAAGCATAGAAAGGACTGTCTCTTTTCCGTTCCAGTATATCCCTTATAACGGAACGTGGCAAGATGGATTTTCTTGTGATTCCGGTATTCAAGGCTGCCTCTTTATGATATACTAATAAGGACAACCACCGATAGAAAGGGGCGCATCCGTTTGCAGGTTTCTGCTTTACGACCGGAAAATAAAGACCATTACTGGAAAGTGTTTCTTTTTGCCACTGCAATGGCAGCAGTAATTTTTCTCCCCTTTGTCATTTATGATCAGGGATATTTTTTGTTTTACGGGGATTTCAACGTCCAGCAGATCCCCTTTTATCAGCATGCCCATGACAGTGTCCTGAATGGAAATATTTTTTGGGACTGGCATACGGCATACGGACTTAGGAGTCAATTTTATTGGTTCTTACACCTTTTATCTGCTCACCAGCCCGTTTTTCTGGCTGACCCTGCTCTTTCCAAGCGGTGCAGTTCCCTATTTGATGGCCCCGTTGTTCGTTTTAAAATTCAGTATTGCCGCTGTCACCTCCTATGCCTATATCCGGCGGTTTTGCAAAAACACAAATATGAGCCTGATTGGCGCGCTGCTCTATGCATTTTCCGGATTTAATGTCTACAATGTCTTCTTCAATCATTTTAACGATGTTACCGCTTTTTTCCCCCTGCTTCTTCTTGCACTGGAACTCGCTGTTGTAGAAAAAAAACGCGGAGTATTTGGCCTGATGGTCTTTTTCATGGCCTCCCTGAACTACTTCTTTTTTGCCGGACAGGTTGCGTTCCTAGTTCTCTATTTCTTTGCCCGCATGCTGATGGACAGAGAATTCCGTATCGATCTCCGTACTTTTCTCGGCCTTGCTATAGAATCGGTAGTGGGCGTTGGAATGGCCGCTGCCGTCTTGCTGCCCTCTTATCTCGCGATTGCAGACAACCCGCGCACCTTCAGCTATTTATCCGGGTTTAATTTCTGGCTGTATGGGAGGGAACAGAGATATCCCAATATTCTTGCCAGCCTTTTCTTCCCGCCGGATATTCCTGCCCGTCCAAACTTTTTCCCGGATGCAGATAACAAATGGGCTTCCCTATCCGCATATCTGCCCCTGTTCACCATGACCGGCGTCATCGCTTATATCAAGGCCAAACCCAAACACGGGTTTACCAGGCTACTTGCTGTCTGTCTGTTTTTCGCTTTGATTCCGGGGCTAAATTCCGTCTTTTTCCTGCTTAACGGGGCATATTATGCACGGTGGTTTTACATGCCGCTGCTGATTATGGCCACCATGACCGCCGTATCCCTCAATGAGCACACGGAGCATTTTTCTACAGGCATAAAATGGACGGCTGCCGCTGTGATATTCTTCACGATCATGGTCGGGTTCACCCCTACGGAAGTCGATGGGAAGGAAAAGATTGGACTGTACACCTATCCGGATCGGTTCTGGATTTATGTAGGGATTGCAGTGGTTTCCCTGGTTCTTGTTACTATGCTTATCCGGCTGTTCAAAAAGGAAAAACATCTGCTCTACCAATGTTCGCTGGTTGCCCTATGTTTTATTACTGTATTTTATTCCATTTATTTTATTGCCATAGGGAAAACACATTCTTATAACGACCAGTGGATTATTCAGACTGCCCTGCATGGGAAAGAACATATCAACCTAAACCGGGACACCTTTTACCGCACGGACGTCTATGAGGGAATGGACAATGAAGCAATGTTCTGGGGATTCCCTACTATCAATGCTTTTCACTCGATTGTCCCTGCTTCCATTATGGAGTTCTACACCTCCATGGGAATTGAACGTTCGGTGGGTTCTCGGCCGGATCCGGCATATGCGGCCCTGCGCTCTTTGCTCAGCGTCAAATACTGCTTTGTAAACGAAGAAAAAGCAGAAGAGTATACGCCCATAGAGGGATTCACTTATTTTGACACCCAGAACGGATTTGATATCTATGAAAATCAGGCATATATCCCAATGGGCTTCACTTATGACTACTATATTACCCAAAGCGATTATGATGTCCTGACAGACAAGGCAAAAGCAAAGGCCATGCTGAAAGCGGTCCTGTTAGAGGATGGAGAAGAACAGAAAAACAGCGATATCCTGGATCATCTCCCTTCCAGTGAGCGCTCTGATATCCTGTTGGAATCCCATATCACCGCCGCTAAAGAGCGCGCTCTGACAAGCGCCCATTCCTTTGAAACGGACAGTCGGGGATTCACTGCAAAAATCAATTTGGAAGAAGAAAAACTGGTGTTTTTCTCCGTTCCCTACGAACAGGGATTTACAGCGACTGTCAACGGGGAACCGGCTGAAATTATCCCATGCAATGTCGGGTTTATGGCTGTGCGCTGCCCGGCAGGGCAAGACGTCACTATCCGCTTTGACTATATGACGCCGGGCTTAATCCCGGGATTATGGCTGAGCGGCGGATTTGCAGCGTTATTCCTGCTGTATCTGTTCTGGGTACGGTTGGATAAGAAGCGGCATCCGGATTACTACCAAAAGGAAGAATCCGGGCTGGAAGAAGAGGACTTTTTGAGTATCCAAAAAGTGATGGCCGCCGCATCTAAAAAAGGATCTTCCTCCATGCAAACGGATTCCTCGGATTCAAGCCAAATTCCCCATTTTGCCTCAAAAGAAGAGCCTCCTCATTTTTCAGATCGCTAAAAAAAGCCTCCACTGGGTGGAGGCTTTTTTCTTATTGATTTTCTGAATTTACCAATCATATTCCCGGGATGATATGGAAATACTATGAGTAAATCAGAAAAAGGAATGTGAGTATGAAAAAAATCAGGCTTAAAAAATCAGCCCCCATCTTTATCGGCACGTTATGCGGAATCCTCAACGGGCTCTTTGGTGCCGGCGGCGGGATTGCAGCAGTCCCTCTTATCAAATGTGCAGATGTTCCTTTAAAAAAGGCGCATGCCACTTCTCTGGCTGTCATTCTTCCGGTTTCTCTTGTCAGTTCCATCGTCTATTTGATAAATGGGAGTGTACAGATCTCTGACGCTCTTCCCTATCTGCCGGGCGGACTTTTAGGCGCCATCATTGGGGCGTTTTCCATGTCCAGAATCTCTGGAAATCTGCTTAGAAAGGCGTTTGGGCTGTTTCTTATCTATGCAGCCGTCCGTCTGCTGCTCAAATGACCAGTTTTCCCGTGATTTTTTTATCCAGCCTGATTGCCGGATTTGTCAGTTCCCTGGGGCTTGGAGGGGGCGGCATTCTGGTGCTCTATCTCTCCCTTTTTCTTGGAATGTCACAAACACAGGCGGGCGGAATCAACTTGATTTTTTTCCTGCCGATTGCAATTGTTTCCATTCTGATTCACCTGAAAAATAAGCGTATCGACTACAAGCTGGCTCTTAAATGCGCTCCTTTTGGAATTGCAGGCGCAGTCGGAGGCTCACTGCTTGCCCACCATATTGATCCCACCTTGATTGGAAAGGCTTTCGCCGTTTTCGTACTAATCCTCGGGGTTCGGGAACTGTTCTCCAAAAACCAAAAACCACAACAAAAATAGGCTTGTATCCCATCCGCGTGGGATACAAGCCTATTTCCCTTATCATTCGATAGGCTTTTCCATCTCTATTCTACCGTTTGCCCCGGATGGTTTTTCCGGAAATTGAGATAGCTTTCCAAAATCACAGTCGCCGCGACCGCATCCACTACTGCTTTGCGTTTTTTCCCGCGAGTATCCGTATCGTTTAAGTACTGGTGGGCAGTCACTGTTGTGCTCCGCTCATCCCATAGATGAACTGGGACTTCTACAAGTTCCGAAAGGGCTTTGGCAAAATCTGCGCACTTTTGCGCGCGCTCTCCCGCCGTGCCGTTCATATTAAGCGGATGCCCCACCACGATCATCTGCGCCCCACATTTTCCAGCGGCCTCCGCCACCTTTTGCAGGACTTTTTGAAAATTATATTCATGGATAACCCCTGCTGGTGAAGCCAGGAATTCCATTTTATCGCACACAGCAAGTCCTGTCCGTGCATCTCCAAAATCTACCGCCATAATTTTCATACAGTTCTCCTCTATACAATTCCGCGGGGAATCTCATATTGCCGCGGCAAATGGGAAGCATCCCCCTCAAAGATTACTTTGGGATGAAATTCTCCATCAAAATCGACCCGTGAAATTGCCGTATTCTGGCTACATCCGGACAGACAGACCTGTTCTACTCCCTGCCCATGTACAAAGCACATCAAGTTACAGATTGCGCATCCATGGGACACAAGGACAATGGTCTTTCCTTCCTGTTTTTTGACCAAATCACAAAGAGCCGTCTGCATCCGCTGATAGACCTGCTGCATCTTTTCCCCATCGGGGGCTTCAAATACTCCCGCATGATGTACCCAGTCCTGATATTGCCTGGGAAACTGCGCGGCGATTTCCTCATACCGTTTTCCCTGAAACGCCCCGCCGTCAATTTCAATCAATCGCTCGTCTACAAACAAGGGGGCCTGACAGGCATCACAGATCGCCTGCGCCGTCTGCCGCGCACGTTCGAGCGGGCTGGAATAGACAGCGTGGATAGGAATCCCTGCAAATCTTGCTGCAAGAGCCGGAAGCTGTTCCTTTCCCATATCAGACAGCCCAAAATTCAATCGGCCCTGAAAAATTTTTTCCAAATTTCCTGCCGACTGTGCATGACGAACCAAATATACTGTGGTCATTCTCTGCTTTCCCTCTTTACTTTAAAATCTTCCTTGCATGGACGATATACCGTTCGTCATCCGTGCGGTTGGTGCAGGTGGACAGGGTAATAATGCTGTCATCTGTGGAAACATCCACCCCGGTATCATACTGGGACTGGGAGACAATCATATTCAGATAATCCCGATACGACTCATCATCGGAAAACTGATAGGTATACGTTTCCCCATAGGTATCCCGATAGTTTCCGGTCAGATAAAAGGAAAAGATCTCATATTCCACATTTCCTTCTTCCGGCGTATTTAAATAGATAACCGGATGTTCCCGGTAAAACTCTTCGTCTGTATAGTGACGGAGATCGGCAAACATTTTTCCATTCTTAATGTGATGTCCATAGATAATGGTATTCCTGTCAGAAAAATCCGCAGCGTTGCGGAAATCCAGAAAAATGCTTCCCGCAATATTAGTATTATGTTCAAAAGTATGGGTTAGATAATAATTATTATCCCCAGTCTGCATGATTGGATAATTGATGGTGGTATCCGGCACTCGAATCCAGCCGACAATTTCATCGTTAATTTTGCGCAAACCCGGATAGTTCACTGAAAATTCTGAAGGTCCGCTTTCAACCGCTGTCTGACTGGTAAACTGTTCCAACCTGTCATATTCCTGTGAACCAGCGTTATACTCCAAAAAAATCTTGATCAGTTCATAGGCGGAAAAACAAAAAACCGCAATACAGATAATCAGTATCAGAGTGCGGACAATTCGACCGCCTGTTCTTTTTTTCTTCATAAAATCATACACTCCAAACTGAGTAAATGAGCATTCTCAAGTAGGTCATTTCCATACCTGATTATAACAAGAGATTCTGAAAAAATGGAAAAACACTTGTAAATTTTCCAAGAGAGCGCAGATATTTTTTCGGATTTTCATTTTCTCTTTTTGGAAACTGTTAAAAGGTAGTCATTAGAGGAACTGATATTATATTTTACCATACTTTAAAGGTAAAAACATCATTTTTTAGTCATAAACAAGCAGATAATAGTAAGCATCATAATTGTTTTGTGACTTAGCAAGCTTTGAAAGCCCGCATCAGATATGGAGTCTTTTTTTCAGTTCCGCCTTGGGATCCATTTTTGAAAACACAAAAATACCTGCCAGGGAAAGAAAACTCACCAGAATACAGCACAGGGAAGGCCATCGAACAGTTGCCCATCCCGTAAGCAAAAACAACAATGGAATTAACCCAAACAGGCCGTTAACAATAAGATAAATCAGATAATCTTCTGGACGGCTATGCAAAACGCGCGCCAAGATAACAATGGCAAACATTGCAAATAAAAACAATACTGGTATCACATAGTTCACAGACCAGCGATAAAATCCTGTTAAATAGTCTATAACTCCCACACAGATACAGAGGATTACTGCAAGGTATAAAACCCCTTTTGTAATATTATGCCTCTTTTTAATTGCCGTCGCGAGAATCAACCACATACAGGCAATTCCCGCAATCACGATCAAAGACCACCAGATTTTTGTCGGTAAGAGGATATTGATAAGCAGTGAAACCGCGCCCGCTGTAATGGACGAAAAGATCAGGATGCGAAAAAACAGATGGTACTGGCGGTAATAGGAGGGCAGGTTTGGAAAAATTTCTTCCTGTCCCGGTTCTGCTTCTCCTGACAGCTTTCCCTGGCAAAGCGGGCAAAATGTCCGTTCTGCTCCGATTGTAACCCCACATTTTTCACAGGTTTTCATCACTATTCCTCCTCGACTTCCGGCATAGGAGAAGTTTCAATACATACAGAAATCCCTTCGGACGCCAGCATACGGAAAAAATGTTTTTGTACCTGGGTGGAAACAAATCCACTCATAAAAGTCACAGTCAACTGATCCTGATAAGAACAGACGCACGCTTGTAATTTATCAGTCCCTGTCATCAGGTCAAACCGATCAATATAAGGCCGTACGGATTCCGGCATGGTAATCTTTCCGACATTGGATAGAGAAGCTGTTGTTGCAACCCGCGCATACTTACTGGCAAACCCAAGAACCAGATCCTTCACGCAAAGCGGCACTGCTCTTGCAACAAAATTATGCTCAATCGCAGAAAGCTGCACCATCCTCTCTTCAATCCGTTCTCTGGACAGCTCCTTTTCAAAACTCTGTTTCACACTGGCCAGAACCTGTTCCAAAGAGGGGTTCTCCTGTCGTTCAAACAAATAGCGTACCTGCATCACGCCAAAAAAATTCCTGGCCGTAGCAGATTCATAATAATTGCGCAGATTGATAGGGACGTCCAAGGAAACCGGCCTGCGGCGTGCAGTAACCGGCATTTGCTCTGCAATCCCCAAAAGCATGAGCGCACAAAAATATTCCGTCAAAGTCGCTCCATGGGACTTTGCGGCACGCAGGACCTCTTTTACCGGCATAGTGCCCTCAATTACATGCTGTCTGTTTTGAGGAAGCAGGACGCCTTTCAGTTGATAGGCCGGAATGGTCTTCTCCCTCTTCACCTTCTTTTTGGGATTATAATACTTGAGAAAACTGTCCTCCCCTTTTTCAAAAACAGAGGCGTCGTAGTCCAGTTCCAAAACCGGATCTCCGGGTATTTCCGGATGTGCTAATGCAAGATACCGGCAGGTCAGCGTCCTCAGGAATTCCAAGGCGCCTGTCCCATCCGATAGTGCATGATAGATTTCCAGATTAATTCGTCTGCGATAGTAGGTCACTTCAAACAACAGATTTTTCCGATTACGATCATAGAGCTCGCTGCACGGCGGTTTATGTTCCGGCAGAGCCAAAGGCCTTATCTCACGGTGTTCCAGATAATACCAGAACACGCCACGTTTCAATACAGAGCAAAAGACCGGGAATTTCCCAATTACATCATCCAATGCCTGCTGAAGCAGTTGTTCCTGTACCGGTTCTTTGAGCTGGCAGGAAAAACGGAAAACCTTTGTATCCCGTTCATTACTAGTCGGCGGAAAAATTTTTGCCGCATTATCCAGTCGATTCCAATCAGCACTCTTTAAAAAGCTCATTTTCCTCTCTCCTCACTGAGAAACCGGTTGATATACCGATATGCCTTTTTGACATGTGCAAACCGGGGGCTGAGGGATAGAAACCCATGCAGTGCGTCATGAATCCGATGGATCTCCACATGGTTTCCAAACTGCATCAGTTTTTTCCCATAAGCTTCCCCTTCATCCCGGAGGGGATCGTATTCCGCTGTAATAATCAAAGTATCCGGCTGATGATCCAAATATTTGGAAAGCAACGGGGCGAAATACGGATTTCCGCGGTCCTCCGGTTTCCCCTGATACAGCTCCAAATAGTCACAGACTTTTTTACTGGTCAGCAAATACCCCTTTCCATTTTCATGAACAGATGCAAAAGGGGAGGTTTCACTGTGATCGTGATAAGTCGCCGGATAGATTAATATTTGCTTCCCCGGGAAAAATTCTCCTCGATCCCTTGCCATCAGGGAAACGGCAGCCGCTAAATTTCCACCTGCACTGTCCCCGATCAAAGTAATTTCCTTCGACCGAACCCCAAACAGAGCTGGATCTGAAAAAATTTCCTTTGCCACAAGATAACAATCCTCCAGTCCTGCCGGAAAAGGGTGTTCAGGCGCCAGACGATAGTCCACGGAAACAACCCGGTGTTTTGTGATACGCGCCATATTGGTACACACCTTATCATAGCTGTCAATATTCCCAGTCACCCAGCCGCCTCCATGGAAAAACAGCAGTACCGGGAATTCCCCTTTTACTTCCGGAGAAAAAATACGCACCGGAATCTCATGATCCCCTGCATCAACCTTATGATCCCATATTTTATAAAATGGGCGCAAAACATGGGCATGGGTCAAATTAATGGCTGCACGCTGTACCTTATAGGTATGTTTTGTATCCAGATCGGGATACGACAGGGCTTTTAAAGCCTGCCTCATCACTTTATTAATTGCCATGTCCTTTTGCTCATCCTCTATTTTATTGTTTTAACTTTTTGACGGTCCCATCTTTTTCCACAACATAAGCCCTGTCCAGGGTTGCTTTGACATTTTTCCGGACAGCATGCAGATATTCCTCCCGCAATTGCTGCTGTTCCTGCTTTTCCTGTTCTGTCAAGCCTGTGGAACGCTGCTTGCGGGACAGTTCACTGATTCGGTCTATTTTTTTCTGTTCCATATCAAAATTCTCCTTTTCCTATGCTCTTATCATAACACAGTAAAACTGGGAAAACACAGATTTTTTGTGAAATCGCTCTTCTAAAAATCTGATTTACAAAAATCCCCCAGGAAATTCCGGGGGATTTTTTATTCAGACAGCTATTCGGTTGTCGTATTATCAGAGGATGTGTCTGAAGGGGTGCTGGATTCTGAATCCGGCTGTGACTCTTCCGGCTGCGATTCTCCGGGTTCAGAAGAGGGGGGCGATTCGGATGAACTCTCCTCACTTGGAGTGGAGGGCTCTTCCGGACGTGGCGGCGGAGTATAGGATTCCTCCGGTTCTTCCGGAACAGCAATATCCGGTTCGGAAGATGCCGGCGGAGTGTAAACCGGCGGTTCTTCCTCTTCCTCAGAAGACACATTCTCCGGTTCCGAGGAGCTTTCCTCACTCTCTGCATCAGAGGATACCGGCGGCTGTGCGTCCGGATCGACATAGCCAAACATATTTTCCTTTACATTTGCATAACCGCCAACCGGGTTAGGTGATGAAGTCACATCGCCCGGCGCGCTTCCTCCATACTTGAGATACCAGCTTTCCGGCATCAGCGGGTTTGCATTCTGGGAAATTGCGGCCATATCGACTTCTGCGCTCTCGCCCTCCCGTACCTGGCGGGCGACTACGACAAAATACCCATGATCCAACTCTTCCGTCGGGGTAGCCAAAGTCAACAACGTATCCCCAAAGGTAACATCCACCCCTGTCTTCAGATAAGAGCGGATAGAAACCTCATTGACATACCAGTCAAACTCTTCCTCGCTTCTGGGATACAGAAATTCCCCGAACGCAAGTGAATTTGCATCTGTTCCTTCCGATGTCGTCAGGAACGCACCGATAATTTTCCACTGAGCTTCCTCATAAACCGTATCGAATTGAATCACCGGATGTTCCCGGTAATAGCTGAGATCCTTATAATTAACCAGGTTGCTGAACATGGTATTATCGTTCAGATTACTCCCATACAGTACCATATTGGAACCTTTGATCCGCGCATCGTTTCGATAGTCCATAAAAATAGTGCCGCGCTTATCCTTCTTTTTCCGGAAGTTCTTTTCCAGATAGGCGCTGTTATCTTTCCCCCGGACAACCGGATAATCAATTCCTGTGTTTTCAATTTCCAGCCAGCCGGCAATATCCTCATTTATTTTATAGAGCCCGGCAAATTTGGTCAAATAATCATCCGGATACCCATTTGGAATACTGGTCGATTCCGTGAGTAAATGTTTCAGGGATTCATTCTGTTTTTGGGAGGTAAAATAGGAACCATAGTGAATACCGATAAAAATCAGGCATCCAATACAAATCAGCGTTCCCAAACTGAAGAAGATCTTTCGGACAATTTCTCCTATAGAATCTGCTTTCGAGGGAATGCAATACCCCAGCACCTTTTTATACCATGGTTTTTTTGCCGCCTTACCGTTTTCTTCCACTTGCCGGGAATTACCCTGCGCCTTTTCTTCTGCCTGCTGTCCCCGGTTTTTGGGTTCTTTTAACATTCCAGTATGGCTGACATCATATGCCTGCGCTGCAATGGACTGTACGCCGTCCGTACAAAGGCGCAGAATATGACATATCCAGGAACCGGCGTCGGCAATGGACTGTGCAGTGGCGGGAAACTCCTGCACCCATTCCTTTCCATCCTGGTAAACCGCAGCAAAAACAAGGTTCTGTGGCGTTTTTTTGGACAGAGCGATAGCCTTCTGTGTCGGAGAGACAAAAGCCACGCCAAAAGCAGACTGTGTCAAATCGCTGGCAGCTTTTGCAAGATACATAGCGGCTTCTTTACTGACAGGAGAAAACTTATCTGTAACCTTCTGAGGAAGATAGGACAGCGGTTCATTCATACCGCTGTCAACCACCACAGCCGTACCCTGTTCACATTCAAGCAGACGTTTTGTTATAGCATTGGCGCTCCCAAGTTCACACAAGGCAACCGACTTTTCCGAAGCATGCAGTTTCTGACAGACAATCTGTTCAATTGTATCCTCATCCTGACCGTAAACACAGTCCCCCAACAGTTGGGATACCTGTTTTATTACAGACGCACAGGCATGTTCTGCATGGTGGCGTGTGTTTGCTTTCGCATGAATATGAATCTGAATTTCTCCCTCTTTTTCTTGTACTTCCACAGAGGGATTCATCATCCCAGTCAAAACGCCGAGTTTTTGCTCAGCTTCAGAAAGAGAGAGCCCTACAGCTTTTACGATATGATTTGCTGTCATATTGGAAGAACTCTGTTCTAAAAACGGCAGAACCTCCTGTTGAAACATATCTGCAAGTTCCTCCGGATCTCCCGGCAAAAGCAGGATCAATTTATTGGTTCCCTTGATGGCAAACCCGCAGGATACCCCAATCTGATTTTTGAAAATGACCGCATGACGGGGAAACATCGCCTGATGAACATAGGCCTCATTCATGCTCTTTCCCATCCGATCAACATAATCCTTTACCCGGCTGAGAACTTCTGCATTAAGTTCCAAAGAAAGGCCAAGAGTCCGGCAGATACAGTCTTTTGCGATGTCATCTTTTTCCACGCCAAGTCCGCCGAGAATCATGACAACCTCGCTGCGGTCCAGGGCAGACGCAAACATGCGCTCCAGCCGTCCGGGATTCGTCAAAGCGGACGCCTGTCCGGACAATGTTATCCCGACATTCTTCAACTGTTCACGCAGATACTCGATATTTCTCAGTGACGAATCAGACACTTGCTCCTGTCTGCCGACTACGATAATTTCTGCATTCATAGAAAACCTCTCTTTCTAAGCAGCTACAGACGGACAATTTCCACTTCAATTCCACAAACCGCTTCCTCAATCAAACGCTCGATTTCCAATGCCTCTTCCGCATGTTCTACCATAGAAAGAGATGGTTTGGTACGCGGATGGCGCGGGGTAAATACCGTACAGCAATCCTCATAAGGGAGGATAGAGGTCTCAAACGTGTCAATTTTTCTAGAAATCTCTATAATCTCATTTTTATCCATTCCAATTAACGGACGAAATACCGGCATAGAACATACCTGATCTGTACAGGCAATCGCCTTAAGCGTCTGACTAGCCACTTGCCCCATGCTCTCACCGGTGATCAAAGCCTCACAATTCCCCTTTTTTGCAACTTGCTGGGAAATGCGCATCATAAACCGGCGCATGATAATGGTAAACAGGTCTTCCGGGCAATGCTCGCGGATTTGCTCCTGGATATGTGTAAAGGGAACAATATGCATTTTAATCGTTCCGCAGTATTCACACATTTTTTGCGCAAGTTCCAGAACCTTTAACTTTGCGCGCTCACTGGTATAGGGCGGGCTGACAAAATGAATCGCATCCAGAATAAGTCCGCGTTTTGCCATCATATAGCCTGCTACCGGGCTGTCAATACCGCCCGAGATCAACAGCATTGCCTTTCCGCTGGAACCGATCGGGATTCCCCCCGCCCCATGGATTACGCCTGCATGGACATAGGCCGCAAAATCACGGACTTCTACTGTAACCACGACATCCGGATGGTGGACATCCACCTTGAGATGGGGATTTTTTGAGAGCAGGTATCCTCCCACTTCCCGGCAGATCTCCGGAGACTGGAAGGGAAAGCTCTTATCCGAGCGTTTCGCCTCTACTTTAAAAGTACGCACTTCAGAAAGGGCGTCCTTTAGGTATTCAGCGGCATCCCGCTGAATGACCGGAAGCTCCTTCTCCGTCACAAGGGCGCGGGACATCGCGGCTATCCCGAATACTTTTTTGAGGATTTCCACGGCTTCATCCAAATCAATCGCCTCATCCTCCGGCGAAACAACAACTGTGGACTGCGCCCTGGAGATTTTAAATTTACCAAGCACCGAAAGCCTGCGGCGCATATTTTTTATCATAATATCCTCAAAAGTAGCCCGATTCAGCCCTTTTAAAGCAATTTCTCCATTTTTTATAAGTATAATTTCTTTCATTTATCTGCTCCTGAAAAGTTTTTGTCTGGCCATTGCCAGGCTGTCAACCAATGCCTGGACATCTTCTTTGGCGCTGTATTTACTAAAGCTTACACGGATGGCGCTGTCCACCCGGCGGCGGGAAAGTCCCATCGCCTCAAGCACATGGCTTTTTGCACCCTGTGCACAGGCAGATCCGCTGGAGACATAGATCTGATTCTGCTCAAGAAAATGCAGTACAATTTCCGACCGCAGCCCAATCGCAGACAGATTCAGTACATAGGGGGATGCATCCGGCGGGGAATTAATCACAATTTCGGGAATTGCCGTAACATTTTCCCTGAGCATCTCATTGAGTTCCCGCACGCGGCATTCCTGTTGTGCAAGTTTTTCACAGGCCAGTTCCGCCGCAAGGCCAAGACCGGCAATCAGCGGCACGCACTCGGTCCCCGGCCGCAGGCGTTTTTGCTGTTCTCCGCCGAACGTACGGGGTAAAATCCTTGCTTTTTCTGATTTATAGAGAAACCCAATCCCTTTTGGCGCATGGATTTTATGTCCGCTTGCAGTAAGCAGATCCACGCCAAGCGTACGCACAGAAACCGGAAGTTTCCCAAAAGCCTGTACCGCATCACAGTGAACCGGGGTGTTTGGGAAATGCCGGTGCACCGCCTTTGCAAGCGACGCAATATCAAGGACGGCACCTGTTTCATTGTTGACAAGCATGGCTGTTACCAGGGAAGTATTCTCGTTCACGGCTCCTATCAGTTTTTCTATTGGGAGCGTACCATCCGGTTCCGGTTTGACAAAGACGACTTCAAACCCCTCTTTTTCAAGTTCCCGGCAGGATTCCAGCACAGACGCATGTTCTATGGCCGTAGTGACAATCCGCGTCGCTGTTCTCCGCTTAGCATAGGCCGCTCCAAATACTGCCAGATTATTTGCCTCTGTTCCTCCGGAAGTGAAATAAATTTCTCCCGGTTTCGCACCGATGCATGCAGAGATCTGTCTGGCAGCCTTCCGCATCACTTGTTCTGCCTGTAAGCCCAGTGCATGCAGAGAAGAGGGGTTTCCGTAGCATTCCAACATGGTTTGATAGATTACATCCGCCACCTGCGGATCCACTGCTGTGGTAGCGCTGTTATCCAGGTAATGAAGCATCCTTTTTACCACCCTTTACTTCCCGCTTTCGCCTTTTTTCCCGCTTTTTCGCAGAAATACAGCTTTTATTATACATTTTTGAAAAGAGTAATGCAATTCCAATCCGATGATTTACATATTTTTTATGAATTCCGGGAAGAATATCCCTGTAATTTTGAGCAAGCAGATCATCTTTCCCAGATATCTGGATGGAGGAACCGATTATGATGACGATTTCCAAAAGAACAATGATTCGAGCCGTCTCCTTTCTCGTTGCAGGCGTCCTGATATGCACGGGCACTCTGGTACAAAGCTACCGGGCAGAAACCCAGGCGCGTACACAGGTGGAATATGAATACCAATACGCGCTTTCCGATCTGTCTGATTCCCTGTCCAATCTTGCCATCACCTTGGAAAAAAGCCGGTATGCCTCTACGCCCGTCCAAATTTCCGGGCTTTCCGCCAAACTGTGGAAAGAGGCGGGGATTGCAAAAAACTGCCTTTCCCGACTTCCGGTCAGTGATTTTCATCTGCAAAACACCAACCGTTTTCTTTCTCAAGTCGGTGAATACTCCATGACCCTTTCCAAAAAGGTCATTGGAAAGGGGAAAATCACCAGAGAGGAACGCGACACACTGATTACCCTGGGTGAATACGCAAAACAGATGAATGATTCCATCACCCGGATGAAAAGCGATTTAGATACAGGAGTTACGGATTTGGAACAGCTTTTTACCGCGCAGTCAGAAGAGGACGGCGCGGCCCAGGCAGTTCATCTGTCCGGGTTTGCAGAACTGGAAGATGATTTTGTCAGCTATCCTTCTCTGATTTACGACGGGCCGTTTTCCGATCACCTGATGCAGAGGGAACCTCTTGTCCTGAAAGACAAAGCGAAGATTTCCAGAGAAGAAGCCAAACAAATTGCCGCCAAGGCATTTGGAATCGAAGATACCAGCCTAATTATGGAGGAGGCGGACGAAGAGGGGACTATGCCTGCCTACCGGTTCGTCTATGGCCCGGAAGAAGCCGCTATTTCCAAAAACGGAGGATATCTCATCTATAAGCTCTGTTCCAAAGAACATGGCGAACAGCGCTACAGTGTGGATCATGCGGTTCAGGCAGGCGCCCGTTTCCTTTCTTCGATGGGGCTTTCCGGAATGAAAAATACCTACTATGAGATTTCAAACGGCGTATGCACCATCAACTTCGCATCGATAGAAGGGGAAGCGACTTGTTATACCGATTTGGTAAAAGTATCCGTCTGTCTGGACGAGGGAACCGTCTGCGGATATGACGCCAGGGGTTACCTGACCAACCACAAGGCACGCAATCTGCAACAGCCAAAACTCACCTCCGGGGAAGCGGCCGCGATTTTAAGCGATGAACTGAAAGTAAAGAATTACCAGATGGCTGT
Source organism: uncultured Clostridia bacterium (assembly GCA_937901805.1). GTDB lineage: Bacteria > Bacillota > Clostridia > Oscillospirales > Ruminococcaceae > Pseudoruminococcus_B. Next base: position 17,026 of record CALDJI010000056.1, read on the forward strand.
CATTCCGACAAATGGCCTTCATGAAGCCTACTGTTATGAATTTTTATGTGAAGGAAGCGGCGGTGAGAACGTCCTTGTCTATATTGACACGCAAACCGGGGAAGAAGAACGGATTTTAATCCTGATAGAAGACGAAAGCGGAACCCTGACTCTGTAAAGTTTCCGCATTCAAAAACAGGTTGTGGGAATATTCGTTCCACATAAGGCAATGATTGGAATTTTTCTAAAAGGGATTCGATCAGGATAGCCCTGTATTTAATTTGAACACCAAAACACAGGGCTTTTTGTATGATTCAATATATTGCAAGCTCTCTGAACCCGCCCATTGCTATTGATCGCTTAAATCAGGTGGACGATGTCCAAAGTAAGTATATTGAGACGCAGTGGTGCTTGTGCTATACTGTTATATGGAAAGTGATACCCAAAGGGGGATTCTATATGACGGATGCACAGCAGCAGGCAGCGGCAAAAGCATTTGCAGCCTATTGGAAGGGCAAAGGCTATGAAAAGGGTGAAAGCCAGGCGTTTTGGCTCTCTCTGCTCCGGGATGTATACGGGGTAGAACACCCGGAACAGTTTATTACGTTTGAAGAACAGGTTCATTTGGACCATACCAGCTTTATTGACGGTGCTATCCCGTCAACAAAGGTGTTGATTGAACAAAAGGGGCTTGGAAAAAATTTGAACAAGCCGATTAAACAGTCGGATGGAACGCTATTAACACCTTTCCAACAGGCAAAAAGGTATATCACAGAATTGCCGCTGTCACAGCACCCGCGTTGGGTCGTAACCTGCAATTTTGCAGAATTTTACGTTTACGACATGGAACGTCCCGGCGGTGAACCGGAAAAAATTCTGCTTGAAAACCTGGAAAAAGAATATTACCGCCTGCAATTTCTTGTTGATACAGGCAGCGAACATTTGAAGCGGGAAATGGAAGTTTCTATTGCGGCGGGCGAAATCGTCGGCTTGCTCTACGACGCTTTTGCAAAGCAGTATGCGGACCCGGAAAGCGAACGGGCGATGAAAAGCCTGAATGTGTTGTGCGTCCGTTTGGTTTTCTGCCTGTATGCAGAGGACGCGGGTATATTTGGCCGTCATGGAATGTTCTATGATTATCTTACAGAATTTGAAACGCGGGAGATGCGCAAGGCGGTCATAGAGTTATTCCGTATTCTGGACACGCCGCCGGAAGAACGGGATCCATATTTAAAAGACGATAATCCCACATTGGCGACGTTTCCCTACGTCAACGGCGGGCTATTTGCGAATGAAGATATCGAAATCCCCCCGTTTACCGATGAAATCCGCGACCTGATTTTGATTAAGGCCAGTGAAAATTTCAACTGGTCGGAAATCAGCCCTACCATTTTCGGCGCGGTATTTGAAAGCACGCTGAACCCGGAAACACGCCGCAGCGGCGGGATGCACTATACCTCTATTGAGAATATCCATAAAGTAATAGACCCCCTGTTTCTGGATGATTTGAAAGCAGAACTGGCAGAGATAAAGGAAATTGCGGTTGCCCGGACGCAGGAGCGGAAACTGCGGGATTTTCAGAAAAAATTAGCTTCGCTGACATTTTTAGATCCGGCGGCAGGCAGCGGGAATTTTCTCACGGAAACATACCTGTCCCTCCGCCGTCTGGAAAATGAAGTGCTGAGTATTTTGTCGAAAGGGCAAATTTCTTTTGGTGACGCTTCCTATAGTCCGATACAGGTTTCTATCAGCCAGTTTTACGGGATAGAAATCAACGATTTTGCCGTCACAGTTGCCCGGACGGCTCTATGGATAGCGGAAAGCCAGATGATGAAAGAGACGGAAAGCATTGTTTTAATGCACCTGGACTTTCTGCCACTGAAAACAAATGCCTACATCGTAGAGGGAAACGCCCTGCGGATGGATTGGGAAAGCGTTGTGCCAAAGCATAAGTTGTCGTATATCATGGGAAATCCGCCGTTTGTGGGCCAGGCTATGCGTTCAAAAGAACAAGCGGATGATATGCAGACGGTTTTTGCGCCGTCAAAAGCGGGTGGCAAATTGGATTATGTTGCCGGATGGTTTAAAAAGGCAGCAGACATAATGCGGAATAGTAACATAGAAGCCGCTTTTGTATCGTCAAATTCTATTTGTCAAGGCGAATCGGTTAATCTTCTATGGGAAATGCTATTAGCAAATGGCGTGTTTATAAATTTTGCACACACTACATTTAAATGGACAAGTGAAGCAAAAGCAAAAGCCGCTGTTATGTGCGTCATTGTTGGATTTTCTTATATGAACAGGAAACGCAAGCTATTATTTACAGGAAAACAATACAAGCAAGTAGATCATATCAACGGCTATCTAAACGATGCGCCAGATGTCTTTATAAAAAATCGCAGTAAGAGCATAAATAAAGGGCTTGCAAAAGTAGTGCAAGGAAGCCCGCCTGCTGATGATGGGCGTTTGTTGCTTACGGCAGAAGAGCGGGAGGCACTGTTAAAAAAATATCCTGAATTGGAAAAAGTGATAAAGCCGTTTATAGGAAGCAGAGAATTTATAAATGATATAGGCTTTACCAGATATTGCTTTTGGTTCGTGGGAGAAAGTCCCGCAAACTATAAACATATACCGGAATTAACAGAACGCTTTAATTATGTGCGCGAATACAGATTAAAAAGCCCAGTAGACCGTATTCAAAAAACGGCGGATAGACCTTTCTTATTCACGCAAAACAGGCAACCGGAAACAGATTATTTGATTATTCCGCGGGTTTCCTCGTCAACGCGCAAATATATTCCGGTAGGCTTTTTACCTCCTGATGTGATTGCAAGTGATTCAGCAGTTTTGGTATATAATGCCACATTATACGATTTTGGTATCATTTGTTCCAACGTTCACAACGCATGGATGAGAACTATTGCAGGACGGTTGAAAAATGATTATCGTTATGCGCCGTCAGTGTACTATAATTTTCCATTTCCAGATGTGACCGCTGAACAAAAGGGGAAAATTGAATGCACAGCACAGGGTATTCTTGACGCAAGAAAACTCTATTCTAATAGTAGTTTAGCCGATATGTACGGCGAACAAATGTATATGTTTCCGGAATTGTTGACAGCACACCAGAACAATGACCGTGCCGTTATGCAGGCATATGGCTTTGATGTTAAGACAATGACGGAAAGTTCCTGTGTTGCGGAACTGATGAAGATGTACCAGGCGAAAACAGAGGGAAAATAAAAACAGGAGGCAGGCGTTTTGAAACGCCTGCCTCCTGACATTTTCCGCCATGCCCGTCTGCTGCAATCAATTGTCAGATAGCATGATAACCTATGAAAACTCATGTCGTATCCTGTAACCAGCAGAAAAACTGTATGGATCGCTTCCGAAGGAAATAGAAAAGATACAGCATCCTTTCCGGTGTTATTTTCCATTTAAGAAAGACTTCCTTATGCAGCGTCAGTAAATCCCACAGCCTGTTTTTGAATGTTTCTTTTGCCAACGGGAGACATCTCCCCCAATCAACCGGCACTGCAAAAGCGCACTGCGGGCACAGGACGAATCCTCTATGCCTGTTCCGGCATAGATTTGATTTCCGTACGATAAACCCCGAGGAAAAAGAGCAGGGAAAGCACGAAGCCCACAATTTCCGCAGCCGGGAATGCAAGCCAGACCCCATTTACCCCAATCGCACGGGAGAGCAGCCAGGCAACCGGTAAAATAACCGCAAGCTGACGGATCAGGGAAACCGTCAGGCTTTTGACGCCATGTCCGGTTGCCTGGAACAAGTTGGAAAGCACAATATTGATGGAAGCCATCATAAAACTCAAGCTGATCAGGCGCAGGGCTGGAATCCCAATGGAAAGCATGGATTGCGAGGCATTGAACATTTTCAGAAGGACACCCGGGAAGATCCAGAAAACCAGAGTGCCCAACACCATAATGGAAAAGGCGATTATACAGGAAAGCTTGATCGTGCTGATCAAACGACGCTTATTCCCTGCCCCATAATTATAGCCCATAATCGGCATGGAGCCCTGATTGAGCCCAAACACCGGCATAAATACAAAAGACTGGAGTTTATAGTAAATCCCGAGGACGGAAACCGCCGTAGCGGAAAACCCGATGAGAATCCCATTGAGACAAACGGTCAAGACCGAGGAGACCGCCTGCATAATAATGGACGGAAACCCGACCGCATAGATATCCCGGACGGCTTGCCAGCTGAAACGGAAGCCCTTTAGGCTAACGCGGATTTCATGGTTTTTGGCAAAGAGCATTACCAGCCCGAACAGCATCCCAAAAATCTGTCCAGTCACGGTAGCGATAGCAGCCCCCAAAACCCCCATTTTGGGAAAGCCCAGCAGACCGAAAATCAAAATCGGATCCAAAATCAGATTCGTCACTGCTCCCACCAGATTCTGACACATGGGATAGATCATATTCCCAGTGGCCTGGATAATTTTTTCAATATTGACGGACAGAAAAATCCCGAATGAACAGATGGTAATCACATAAATATATTCACAGCCATACTCCACAATCTGGGGATCGGAAGTAAACGCACGGAAAAACAACGGGGTAAACAGCAATCCCAACACCGCAAACAGCCCCCAACTTGCCAATCCCAAAATAATACCGTGACCCGCTGCGCGGCAGGCTTCTTCCTTGCGTTTTTCCCCCAGACGGCGTGCAATCAGGGAATTGATGCCGATCCCGGTTCCAAGGGAAACCGCCAGAATTAAAGTCTGAATTGGAAATGCCAAAGACACAGCCGTGAGTGCATTTTCATTAATTTGCGCAACAAAAATACTGTCCACGATGTTATACAAAGCCTGAATCAGCATGGAAAACATCGCGGGCAGCGACATGGAAATTAGCAGCTTGGGGATTTTCTGAGTCCCCATTTTATTTTCTTTTTCCTGTCCCATAAAACTCCCCTTTCTGAAATTCTCTTTCTTTTTATAACCCTACTATTATAAGGGATTGCCCAAAAAGCTGTCGATACGCAAATCCAATAAAAACTTACATAACATCGCCCGATTTTCTAGTTTATCTGTCTCTGCGCGATCTGCCTTATCAAAAAATTGTTGTTCTCTTTGTGCGCTGTGGTATAATAAACACAGCAGCTCATATATCCAGAATCCTGTGACAATATGTTCTGGACAGGATCTGGGGTACGGGCATGAAAGAAAAATAAGGAAAGAGGTATACAGTCATGCCAAATCCAATTGTAACCATCCAGATGAAATCCGGCGGAACCATCAAAGTGGAACTGTATCCGGAAATTGCCCCCAACACGGTCAACAATTTTATTTCTCTTGTAAAAAAAGGGTTTTATGACGGCGTTATTTTCCATCGTGTCATCCCAGGCTTTATGATCCAGGGCGGCGATCCGCAGGGAATCGGCATTGGCGGACCCGGTTACCGGATCAAAGGAGAGTTTTCTGCAAACGGGTTTAAAAATGACCTGAAACACACAACGGGAATAATCTCCATGGCGCGTTCCTCCCATCCGGACAGCGCGGGTTCCCAGTTCTTCATCATGGTTGCCGACGCTCCCCATCTGGACGGACAGTACGCGGCTTTCGGCAAAGTGACTGAAGGGATGGAAGAAGCACAGAGAATTGTTAACGTGAACCGCAACCATGCGGACAAGCCATACAATGATGAAATTATGGAAACCGTTACCGTTGAGACATTTGGGACGGAATATCCGGAACCGGAAACCCTGTAACCAGCTTTTAGAAAAAACACAACCCCCGCCGGAGATTTCCGGAGGGGGTTGTTCTTTACCGACACAATTCTTCTAATTCGTAGTACAATTCGGTCATTTCTTCGCCCGGTTCATCCAGATTTCCCGCCCGCCTGAGCAGTTTTTCCCGCTCCTTTTTCTCCGGAAGAGCGGCCGCTCGCTCAACCAATGCGTCAAACTGCTGCCGGGTCACATGCACCTGGATGTTGGCAACTGCCTGCTGGGTTCCCGCATAGGCGATGAGCTTCAGCTTTGCAGGCGCATCAGCCTTTAGGCGTACCTGGGAGGAATTCCTCTCCTGATGCCGCTCTACGATCTCGGCAGCGCCCTGGGGCTCAATTTTCCACTGTGGAACCACAATTTCACTGAGGGTCTGTGCAGAAGCGGTAAAGGAAAGCGATTCCCCCTGTGTGAGATACACTCCGCCATGGATGGAGACGTCCATCTGCCCGTCGAAATAGGTCATATTCATCCCGATGACCTCCCGATCCTCCACACTCAGGTTTTCCGTAGAGGCGCAGCCTGCCAGGACAGCCGGGATCCAGGACGAGAAATAATACTATCTTCCGTACGTTTGTAATCCCCGTTCCCTGTTTTGAAAAGAGTTTCATTCTTTCAGGCTCGCTTCCCATTCCACAGGTTGAAACCCGACGAGAACCGTTTTTTCACCGGCTAAAATCGGGCGTTTGACAAGCATCCCATCCGTTGCCAGCAGAACGAGCTGTTCCTCTTCTCCCATCTGCGAGAGCTTTTCTTTCAGGTTCATGGATTTATAGAGCTGACCGCTGGTATTAAAGAATTTTTTCAAGGGCAGCCCGCTTTTTTGATACCACTCCCGCAGCTCCTCCACGGTCGGGTTTTGCTCTTTGATATTCCTTGCCAAAACCTCAATTCCCCGATCTGCCAGCCAAGCCGCCGCCTTTTTACAGGTGCTGCATTTTGGATACCACAGAAAAGTCATCTTGATTCCTCCTCAACAATTGCCTGCACCCGTCCGACCAGATCCTGCTCCTGAAGCATGACCTTGATCCCATGCGGGTGCGTCCCGCTTTTTGTCAAAATCCGTTTCACATGCCCACGGGTCAGTTTTCCAGTACGCTGGTCCGCTTTGAGCACAATGTCCACCAGCATCCCGGGTTTTATGTTTGACCGGATTGTTCCATCCATTGTCCTATCCTCCGTTCTGTGGAGATTGTTTCGTCCTGTTTTGATTATACCGGTTTTATCCATGAAATCAAGGAAAACCGGGCAGGAATCTCCTTCGTCAGTACAATCCCATTCCTTCCCTCTGCAAAAAATCTGCCGCACTGTAAAACAGTGCGGCAGCCTTTTTCTCAACTAAAGCGGGTGTTTCCGCGTCAGGCTTCACATTTGACCTCAAAAAATGCCTGCGGGTATTTACAGGCCGGACAGATTTTCGGAGCCTCCGCCCCCTCGTAGACATAGCCGCAGTTGCGGCAGATCCAGGAGACAGAAGTCGGTTTTTTGAAGACCATCTGCTGTTTTAAATCATCGCTCATTTTACGATAGCGGTCTTCGTGCATTTTCTCGATCCCCGCAACCAGCTCAAACTCTGCCGCAATTTTGGAAAAGCCCTCCTCCTTGGCAACCTGGGCGTATTCCTTATACATCTCCGACCACTCAAAATGCTCGCCGGCCATCGCATCCCCCAGATTGTCCGTGGTGGATTTGATTGCCCCGCCGTTAATATGCTTGAGCCACATGGTCGCATGCGCCCGTTCATTTGCCGCGGTGGTATCAAAGAGATCGCCGAGGTGCTGGTATCCCTCTTTTCTGGCCTGATCCGCATAGACATTGTATTTTGTCCTTGCCTGGGATTCCCCTGCAAATGCGGAGTAAAGATTCGCTTTTGTCCTGCTGTTTTCAAAATCCATCGTGATTTACCTCCCGAAAAAGTTTCAACCCTAGTATGGGCAGGAAACGTTTTCCCTATACCGGGAATCCCTGTTTTGGAAAGTAAAATCTTTTCACAGCGCAGACGGGAAACGGTGAAAAGATTATTTATAGTTTTTTCCCGACTGTTCAATCAAGGAGAGCTTCTGCGCCCTGTTCATCCGTTTGAGACGGGCTTCCAGCCGCATAGCCTCGGAGCGATCTGCGCACGCTTTCCAGTAAACAAGCGTGACAGGCAGGCGAGATCGGGTATATTTGGCCCCCTTCCCCCGGTTATGGCAGGCCTCTGTTCGAGATCGTTCGTCCAGCCGACATAGAGCGTGCCGTCCGCACACCGCAGCAGATAGGCGCCGGGGCATTTTCCCCTATTCATGGGAATCCGGGCGGTATTCCCACCCCTCATCGGCATGGTAGACCATCCGGCGGGACATCCCGCCGTCCACCACAAGATCCGCGCCGTTGATAAAATCATTTTCCTCCCTGCACAAAAACAGGGCGGCGCGGGCGATATCCTCCGGGGCACCTACTCTGGCGGAAGGGTGCTGGAGGAGATCCCCTTTGCTATACTGCGGACGGAAGGATGGGTCCTTCGTCCCCTGCGTCTCAATCCAGCCGGGGGAGATGGAATTGCCCCGTACTTTTCCCGCCAGGCTGACCGCCATGGCATGGGTAAGTGCGGAAATCCCCCCTTTGGCGG
>CALDJI010000057.1 GCA_937901805.1 uncultured Clostridia bacterium
AGACAGTGTGCATTTTGATGAAGATAAAGTTAATGAAAAATTTTTCGCAGAAATTGCACAAAAAGATTTGCCAAAAGATTTCTGCATTATAAACAGTTTAAAGGACTAAATTAAACATGTGGAGAGATGGGGAGAGATAAATGGATAATTTATACATAGTGATTCCAGCATATAATGAATCAGATAATATAGAAAAAACTACACAGGAATGGTATTCAATTGTTGAAAAGCATAATTGGAATGGAAAGTCAAGGCTGATCATTATTGACGATGGCAGTAAAGACCATACGTACGAAATATTACAGAACCTTTCTTCAAATATGCCTTTGTTAATACCAATAAAAAAGGAAAATGGGGGGCATGGCGATACTGTGTTATTTGGGTATAGATATGCTTTGAATAACGGAGCAGACTATATTTTTCAGACAGATTCAGATGGACAGACCAATCCGGCAGAATTTGAAAATTTTTGGCAGATGAGAAATGAATATGAAGCAATTTTCGGATATAGAGTAAAAAGAGAAGATGGAAAGTTCAGATTATGGGTAGAAAAAATTTTATGTTTGATTTTAAAATTTCAATTTAAAGTATCCGTACCGGATGCAAATGCACCGTTTCGATTGATGAAAGAATCATATGTAAGACGATATATTGATATAATGCCGGAACATTATAATCTGCCAAATGTAATATTGACAGTAATGGGAGCTTTTTATCAGGATCATGTAAGGTTTGAAGAAATTTCATTTAAGCCTAGACAGGGAGGGCATAATTCAATCAATGTTAAAAGGATTTTTAAAATAGGATATCAGGCATTGTTAGATTTTGCTGAAATCAAGAAAAACGCAGAAAAATTGATGTAATGAAAGATAAATAGAGGTAGAAAGGATAAGGGGATGTCATATCAGTTAGACATCCCCCGTTGTATTATTTTCCAATGCCCTCATATAAAATATGATGAGATTCAAAATCGTTTGTTTGAAGACAGTTTCTTCCATCTAAAATGATGGGGGTTTTCATAGACAGGAAATCTGCGGCTTTTAATGCTTTTACTTCAGGCCATTCTGTAAAAATAAAGCAAATATCAGCACCAGAAAGGGTATCAGGGATAGAGCTGCAATAGGTAATATTGCCACTGACATGTTTTTTGAAGTTTTCTATGCCAACAGGATCCCATGCGCGGACTTTTGCACCATCGTCCAGCAAGATTGGGATATTGACAAGAGAAGGAGCCTCTCGCAAATCATCAGTGCCTGGCTTGAATGTTAATCCTAAAACAGCAACATTTAAGCCAGCTAAGTCAGGATAATATTTTCTGGCTTTTTTTAATAATTTGAGTTTTTGCTGCTCATTTACTTCGATAGCAGCTTTAACGGTTTTTAATTCTACATCATTGTAAGAAGCAACCCAGCTTAAGGCTTTTGTATCCTTGGGAAAGCAGGAGCCGCCATAACCGATTCCGGCATGGAGAAATTTATTTCCAATACGGGGATCATACCCCATTCCGGCGGAAACATCTTCAACGTTAGCACCGACAATTTCGCAGAGGTTTGCGATTTCGTTGATGTATGAGATTTTCAGGGCGAGAAAGTCGTTAGAGGCATATTTGATCATTTCAGCGCTTCGGCGGTTTGTAATAAGAAGAGGTGTATCAGGGAAACCGGCATAAACCTGCCGCAGCATTTTTTCACTGAATTCATCTTCAACACCGACAACAATTCTGCTTGCGTGGAGAGTGTCATGTACGGCAGTACCCTGTGATAAAAATTCTGGATTGGATGCAACACTTATTTGCACAGGGTGTTTTAGGGTACTGCGGATCATTTGCTCTATTTTATCATTTGTACCAATCGGAACAGTGGATTTGACGACAATAACACAATCATGTTCCACTGTTTCTGCAATCTGGGAAGCAACCTGATATACATAAGAAAGATTGGCTGAACCGTCTTTCTTTTCTGGAGTTCCAACTCCAATAAAAATAACGTCTGCATTTTGGTAGGCAGATATGTAATCGGTCGTATAAGTAAGGCGTGTACGGTTTTTATCCATCAATTTCTCAAGACCGGGTTCATAAATGGGGCTGTGACCCTGCTGCATAGCAGAAATTTTGTCAGTATCGACATCGACACAGGTAACATGGTGACCGGATTCTGCCAGGCATACCCCGGTAACAAGACCTACATATCCGGTGCCTGCAATTGAGATATTCATTTTTTGAGTTCTCCTTTTATTTGTTGTACATATTTATCATAATCCAGTATAGAGGGTTTTCAATAAGATGTCAAAATTTTTTGCCGTTGTCAAATTAAAAATTTTGCCGTATGATAAAAGATATTGAATAAAGGATGTAAAAAACATGAAATCTTGGATAAAGAAAATTCTTTTAGCAGATCAGAAAAAAATTGCGGGAATATTGATTGGTGTTTTTATAATAGGATTAATTCCGATTTTATACCTCTCCGGATATGTGCATGCAACCGGAGATGATTATGGGTACGGCTACAGGGCAAGGGAAGCATGGCTATCATCTCGTTCTGTGTGGGAGACTTTAAAGGCGGCGGGAAATACAGTGGCTGCATATTGGAACGGCTGGCAGGGAACCTGGTTTACAATTTTTTTAATGGCATTACAGCCGGAAGTATTCTGGAATAACGGATATTGGATCGTTCCGTGGATTATGCTGGGAATCACAATTTTGACAACAAGTGTGTTGACACATTATATTTTGCTGGAAAAAATGCATTTGGGAAGATCAACATGGATTTGCGCGGATATTTTAGTATTAACAGCAATGATTCAGTATTTTCCATCGACCAAATCAGGGATTTTCTGGTATAATGGCTGTGTGCATTATATCGTGCCTTATGGGCTTGCGGTGCTTGCTGTGTGGTCGTGCGGAAAATTTATGGATACGGCGCGAAAACGTTATTGGATCTGGGCATTGATTTGTATGACTTTTTTGGGAGGATCCAGTTATCTGGCGCCGCTCTTTGTTTTTATTATACTGTTTTATTTAATGATTTTTTATGGAAGGGAAAAGCGTCATATTTTTTGGCTTCTGATACCGGCAGGAGCAGAATTGTGCGGATTGGTGGTAAGTTATCTGGCTCCGGGGAATCAGGTGCGCGGGGGAGAAGAATTCGGAATCCATGGAATGCTTATCATTCAGACAATATTAAAGTGTTTTTCGGAAGGATTTATGACAATAGGAGAATACATAAGGACAAAGCCTTTGATTTTTCTGCTTTATTTGGTAATTGGATTGTTGGTGTATGAAGACTTTCGAAAAAAAGAATTAAACATTCGCTTTCCAGTACCGATTATCGTAATTGCACTGATGTATTGCCTGTATTGTGCGATGTTTGCCCCAGGCTTATATGCAAGAGTTGAACTTTCAGGAGGAGTTCCCAATATGATATATCAGGTATTTCTTCTGACATTTCTTTTGAGTGTAATATATGCTGCAGGATTTGCTGCTGAAAAAAAGAAAAAAGATTTTGATGAGAGGAAATTCCGTACAGCCTCTTTGGCTGCCATCATAGTTGTCTGTGCTTGTATTTATCCGTTGAAAGGAACATTGAAGGATACGACATTTTATGAATGTTATGACTACATTGCATCGGGACAAGCGCAGGACTATAAAAAGCAAATGACAGAACGGTTGGAGATTTTGAGAGATCAGAGTGTGAAAGAAGTTGAATTGCCTGCGATGAATTCAGATCAGGGACCGCTCATGCATATGGAGGTATTGGAGGATCCCGAAGGATGGACGAATATGGTTGCATGTCAGTTCTTTCAGAAAGAGCGGGTGGTGCAGGTGCCGAGAAAAGAGTGAATAAGGATGAAAAAAGTTAAGATTCTGTACTGTGGAATAGCAGGCATATTTACAGCCATTGCAGGATTTCTGTTTATAATATCTGTTTTTCGACATTGCGAAACAGAAATTCATGTATCGGAAGGGGCAAAATCTATTGTAGCCCATACGCCATATCTTTATGTTGGTATAGCTGTTATAATATTGGCGCTGGCTATTTGGGGATGCAAGTTTTTTGAAAAGATTTTCCAGATGTCTGTAAAACCAGAAAAAGCGAGCAGGTGGATATTTGCCGGAGGATTTATGATGATCCTGGCAGAAGGCTTGTTTTGGATTTTATTTTATGACAGCATTCCTGTCCTCGATCAAATGGATGTTTATAGGGAAGCACAACGAATTGCAGGGATAAAGGGGATAGAGACTGATCCGATGTATCTGATGCAGTTTACGCGTAACAGGGGCATTACACTAGTCGTGGCTATGCTGATTAGAACATTTGGAGATTCTTTTTTACCGTTTCGCTTTTTGAATCTGGCAGCGGTACTTTTGATTTATGTCAGTATTTGTCTGTCAGTTAAGGAGATATATCAAAATCGAATTATATCCGCGATGAGCTGCATTTGGATGGTGTTTTTTTATCCGTTGATCGAATATGTATCATTTTTATATGGAACACTGTTATCGATTGCATTTGCGTCTTTGGGAATTTACGGTGTAATAAAACTGATTCATAATGAAAAGCTGCGATATGGATTCCTTTCTGTCATTGCATTTTCAATTGGAATTTTGATGCATCAGTCTGCGGCAATTGCATTGATGGCAGCATTTATTTATATGTTTTTTAATATAAAAAGCAGGAAAAGCGCATTGCGGATAGGAATGAGTTTTGTTTTGTGTCTGGGAATGATAGTTGGAATTCAAAAAACAGTGGACAGTACTTATCTTTATATTTCTGGGACAGATGAGGGAACGCCAATGCCGTTAACCTGTACAATATATATGGGGTTGACGGCTGAGAACGGTGTGGCAGGTCCGGGGAGTCAGGATGGTTCTCAGGGAGTTATTTTTGCGGAAAATAGCTATGATAAGGATGCGACAAACAAAGATGCGCTGAAGCGTATTGGAATTGTGCTGGAAGAATATTTTTCAGGAGAAAGAGATTGGCGGTTTTTTGAGGAAAAGATTGAATATCAGTGGTTGGATCCGACATTTGGTGCCAGAAAAATTACAAGGCTGAATGATACGGAAAATGGCGCCCCACTGAATTCTCAGGCATTTACTGCATTTTACAACAGCGGGATTCGTGATATAATATTCAAAATATCAGTGGGAATTATGATAGCGGTTTATGCAGCATCATTTCTTGCAGGTATTCAGATGTTAAGAAGACCGGAGAAACATGAGGCACTGATATTGCCGCAGCTCTATGTAATTGGAGGCTTTTTGTTTCAGTTGATGTGGGAATCCTTGTCAAGATATTGCCTGGGATATTATATCTGGCTATTCCCGGGAGCAATGGGGGCAGTTTATACGGCATATAAATTTGTTTCAAGAAAAGTGGAAATAAAATTGATGCGTTATACTGGCTGATACATGAAAATAGAAAAAATGAAGAGGCAAAAAATGAGGGATAA
>CALDJI010000058.1 GCA_937901805.1 uncultured Clostridia bacterium
TCATCGTTTCATTATTAATGGTCAGTTCTCTGTCCAATGCGCTGATAATGCCGGTGGTCGCAGTCCCATGCAGCAGGCCGAGCGGATTGCCGATAGCAATCGCCGCATCCCCAACTTGGAGTGTAGCAGAATCGCCGAACTGGGCATAAATCAGATTTGTTGCTTCGATTTTTAACAATGCCAAATCGGTTGTTTTATCCGTACCAATAATTTTGGCGTCATAACTGTCTCCATTGCGCAGATACACTTTGATGGACTTTCCGCCTTCCACAACATGATGGTTGGTTACAATATAGCCATCTTCAGAAATGATCACACCAGAACCACTGGAGGATTCACTCATGGGCATATCTTTAAACTCCCCGCTGGAACTGCTGACATCGATTGCCACAACGGAATCCCCAACTTTCTGAACCACTCCCGAAACCGAAAGGTTTCCGTCTGTCCCTGGGGATTCCGTATACACGGTGTTTCCAGATCCCGTGGAGGAAGTGGAGCCGGAAGAACTGCCCTGCGATGTGGTTTGCTTTTGGTTTTGCATCAGGTAAGAAGTAACCAACGCCCCGCTGACCCCGCCAAGAGCCAAAGAAGCAACTGTACAAACAGCAATGGTCGCCACCATAATACGGGTCATTCTATCTTTCGGCTTTTTTTCCTTTTTCCGTTTTTCCCGGCGAGCCGCTCCGTTCGGACTAGGCTGTCCGTCCTGTTTCTGCTGGGGAGCATAGTACTGAGGGCGGTATTCGTATTGCGAGTGTTCCTGCTGTGCAGGAACCTGATACTGTGGTTTATGGGGCGCCGTATAATAGGAAGGCTCCTGAGAAGCTGCCAAGGGAGAGCTTTGAAAGACAAATCCGGTTTCTTCCGGTTTCGCTGCCTGCGCTACTGTCTGGGAAGACACCTGTTCAGAATCTGGGAAAGCAGGCTGCGAAATCTCGGCTTGGATGGATTCCGCCTTTTCCTCTGCCACTGGCGGCTGAACTGGAACCTGCAGTGTTTCATTTTCCTGTCCGGGCTGCACCTGTTCTGTTTGCTCTTTTTTATAGTCAAATTCATGGTTCATGAGATTTCCTCCTGTTGAATTATGGTTTTCCTGTTGATGTTCTTATTCTATCCGTACTATTTGATGATAAAGTGATATTACTATGATCGAATCAGAGATATTTTATGAATTTTTTTTGAATCATTCCTGCTAAATATATTCCCAATGCGATTTTTGTTGTCCGCTTCGTTCCGGTAAGGAAAGGCTACGCCCACCCAAAGGGGATTGAAACAGACAAAATCCGAGAAAGACCGAGCAGCCTACCGACAGACAGCTCTATGAGAGCGACTTTATCCTAGCGGAAGCCAACGCCCCGTATTTTCAGGCGTATGGAATAACCTATCCCCCAACCAAAGACTTGTAAACCGAGATTGAACAGCTTACCGCCCGGCATAATGCGGACTACAACAAGTACTGGGAGAAATAACCATGCCAAAGAACTTCAAACCGGCAAAAACAATATTTATCCGGAGGGAATCAAAGCCCTCCAGTGAAATTGAAAAGCTCTGTGGAAACTGCTTCGATTTTCTTGAAAGCTGTCGCCAATGGCGGGGCTTTAACCCTTGCAGGGAGCGTTGTGCTTCCCGGCCTCCTTAATTTCTGAATGCTTTGTCCAGAACACTAAGGCAGGCTTGAGGATCTCCCCAATAATCATTTTTGGAGACCTACAGACATGCAAAAGCAGCAAATGCGTCCATACTTACCCTGCTTTCCAAACCATGCGCCCCCTGAAAGCGTCAGTGTTCAAGAACGTCATACTTGTGGTTATTCACGCTTGTATTATTCTATCCGTTGTGATAAAATAAGGTCAAATTATGTGATTTGTTTTTATGCTGAAAGGTGATATGATATGCCAAAGGTGGCCTATTCTGAGGAAGATAAAGAGCGCATCAGAAAGGAACTTGTTACAGTTGGGCTTGAACTAATGGCAAGGCAGGGAATACAGCATACAACTGTAGAACAGATATACAAGAGAGTCGGTATATCACGTACTTTTTTCTATTCTTTTTTCGCAACAAAAGAAGCCCTGATTGTTGAAACATTATATTTGCAGCAGCCTAAAATCATTGAGTATGTGAAAAAGCTAATGGCTGATCCCGCTTTGAGTTGGCGGGACGCCGTCAAACACTTTCTCTACGCCTGTTGTTATGGAGAGAAAAATGGCATCGCTGTTTTAACGATTGAGGAACAGCAGCTTATTTTCAGGCATTTATCAAAGGAAAGCTACCAAATGTTCCGTCAAAAACAACTTCATCTTTTTGGAGAAATATTGGAAAATTTCGGGATAAAAGCGAATACGGCAAGGATCAATTTATTTACAAATTTGAGTTTGACTGTGATGGTTATACGCAGAGCGATTCCTGATACGCTTCCCCTGCTTGTTCCAGAAGCCGCTGACGAAACAGTTGACTTTCAACTTGATGCAATCGTGGATATCCTGGAGAAATTGAAAAAAGGCACGATGTCTTGATTAGAAGCACTGTGAAAATCCGTCCGAGTATTGTAGTTTGATATCGTATTCAGACGGATTTTTTCATAAACAAAATAAAGATAGATACAAGAATTTATCTTTATTTTTAGATCATAGATACGAAAGTAAATATAAAGGAAAATACACCAGGAATATATGCGATGGAACCTAAGGAAGTTATCTATTAATCTGCGGTTCGAACCTGATAGAAATCGTATGTATTTTGTCGGAGAAGGAAATTGCTTCCTCCCAGTCCTGGACACTTTGTCCATAAATAATATAGCGATTGTTTTGAATAACTACAGATATGTACTGTGGATACTAATCCATCCAGTTTCATATAAAACATCCAACACATTTAGGAGGAAAAAATATGGGATTTTTTAGCAAGCTGTTTAAGGGCCCCGAAATTGACATGGAAAAAAGCAATGCAAATGCAAAGAAAATGCGCCTGCTGTTTAATCAAGTTGTAGAGGAGGGAAACAATTATCGGCTGATTTTCGGCTATACCGAGGATGTGAGCCGCTTTAATTACGGTTTTGTTCATGGAAGCAAAACAAAAATTGGGAATTTAATTGTCGGTTGGAACGAAGCCAGCCAGACGATTGTGGTCGTTCCTACAGTACCTGATCTTTCCGGCTGCGGTGATCCGACCTATTATCGCCGTTCTGAAATCTTGAAAGCCTATCGTAACAAGTACCCCACTGATGCTTTTATCATTTATCCGGACAAGAAAGGGTACATCGGCATCAACGCCTATGACTGGCTGGAAGATGAGAAGTTGTATGTTTATGTATCACAAGATGATGAACTAGCTGCTTTTACCGACTTTTTTATGCACCGCTTTGCAACAAAGTGAGGTAAAAGATGCTGTTGGGAGAAATCGGAGCCTTCCTGCTGTTTCTTGTAATCGTGTTTATATTTGGCAATCTATGGTTTCATTTTATAGAAGCAATACTAAAGCGGGTTAAAAAGTTATTTGCACGTCACAAAAAACCCCCGGCGTGGCACCCGCTCCCCCCAGACAAGGAGGAATGAAAATGTTTGATATAAATGAGATTAGGAAACGTGCGCAGCAAGCCAATGAGAAAGCATACGATGCTGTGAAAAAAACCATTGAAAAAAACGAGGAACTAATCAATGAAATAGAGGTTCCCAACTCTGAAAAAAACGCATCTATAGCCGCCGAGGCTGAAGAACAGACTGCCGCGAATACGAGGCGTCAAGTAGAAATCCTTGGACAGATGTTTGAACCAGAAAGTATGGCTCAAATGGCTGTCAATGAGGAACTGCTGCAAAAGATGATAAATGATAAAGTTTCTGAAGCAGCTTCATCTGCCGCTGAAAACATGATGGGACAACTCTTTGGAGAGGATATGGGCATAATTGCAGCAGTTTTGGAAACCCTCGAAATGGAAGATGCAGACAATGAGGAAGAACTCTCTTTCAGCCTGGAGACAGAAGAAAATCTCTATACGACCTTGGAAGAAGCTATGGCTCGGATCAAAGCCATGCCCGAGTCACAAGCAGTTCCATATCAAAAAAACGATATAAAATGGGATCGGTTTGGCATCTTGCTGTCCGGTATTTTATCGACCCTTAACAGCCACAATCTGGACGATATGGATGTAGAGGAACATATCCCTGTTATGGAACAAAAAATCGTATCCCTTGTCCGCCGCTCTTGGGGGATAGATGGCCGGAGTGATTTGCTGGATATGATCCGTTATCTGGCGCAGGAGGGATATATCTTGCGGTATCAGCTTTATAGCGAAGCTTCTTCGCCGGAGGAACTGATGGACGAAACAATGGACGAAGATGACCGCGAATCTACTATCCGGGCATGGAGGTTCGCTCAACGGTATAAAAATCAATATGCCCCTGGCTTTATGGCTGGATGGGATGTTGGCCGGGCAGCCATGCTGACCCGTTGGGGATGCTATTTAGGCTGGCTTACAGAAAGCGAGGCCATTGGTATTCTTTGGGATCTAGCTGGCGTGAGTTCGCCCAGTCTTATCTATTTGGCGGTTTGATGTGGAAATTACTATGCGGTGACACCTCCGCAGGAAGTTACCTGGGTTTTCTAGCAGATGCCGCTGCAGACCTGCTGACTGGAAAAGTAGATCAAGACAGCGGACAGTGGCGTGATTGTCCTTGGCCCGCACAAAGGAAAATCGGTTTTTCCTTGTAAACCCATTTTTTGAAAATTCATTGTCATTCATCAGCTGACAACGAGAACGGCATAAAAAATGTTCCACTGACGGCTGCATCGATATGTACTTAATCGAAAAGCCAGGCGGCCTTGAAATCGGCTATTTCAAGGCCGCCTGGCTTTTTCGATCATACGGAGGCAATAAGGAGATACGCTGTGTTTTTCCCACTTGCCCATGCTCTTAACTTGTCAGACACAGGACAAGGATATTCTGATAGTGATCGCGAAACTTGTTACCATCTAAAGCTTTCCCGCTTAGACATCTGTTCTGGATTGTGTTTGCCCAACTGGAACTGGAAAGCATCCAAATACGCGTTCTGGGCGCTTTTTTCCAGCGATCAGAGTCTACTATATTTCGGAGCCAAGCACAATACGGTTTTGATACCAAATCCATCGTTAGATACAGAATTCAAAGAATTGGTGGAACACAAAGAAAAGGATCTTAATAAAACCCGGAGGATGGCTTTCCATCCTCCAGGTTTTTATAATCCATTTCGTTTTAAACAAGTTTATGTTTCTGCCATTTAGTGCCTTTAAATCTCCAGGTAAAGACTGCGGCCCTAGTACACCATTCGATACACATCGCAAGCCACACGCCATAAATATCCAAACCGCACACAATTCCCAGTACATAACCAAGCACCACACGGATACTCCACATACTGATCAATGCAGCGACCGTTGTATAAACAGCATCGCCGGCTGCACGCAGAGCATTGGGAGTAATAAAGCTGGCCGGCCAGGTAGTAACCAGCCCGATAATCGGAATCAGTAAAAGGAGCATGGTCTTATGTGCTGCCTCTGCCGGAGGATGGAACAGCCCGAGCAAAACAGGGGTCAAGGGGATAAAGATAATCATCATAATCCCGGTAATAAATTTGGTGTAGCGGTTAATGGATTTTAAATACTGCCTTGCAATATCATACCGACCTGCGCCAACGCATTGACCAATAATGGTAGTAGTGCACAGCTGAGCGGCAAACATCGGAATCTGCCACATATTTAACAGGTTATTGCCAATTGCATTTGCAGTAATACTCATTGTCCCAAGCATTACGACAAAGGTCTGCACCAGGATTTTTCCGCCGTTAAAGAACAGCTGCTCGGTTCCGGCGGGAATACCAATATATAGAATGCTCTTCTGGAGTTTTCCATCAAAAGTAAAGAAATGCTTGAATTTAATACCAAGATCAGACCGTTTGAGAAGCAAATACAAAAGAGCCAGAATACTGACCAAAACACGGCTGCAAACCATTGCAATGGAAACGCCCAGCACGCCGAGTTGCAGCACTTGGATTAAAATGATATTGCCAACCAGATAAGCACAGTTCATAACCACAGACATGACCATAGACGCCTTGGTATCGCCAAGTCCCCTGAGCGCACCTGCACTCGCCTGGTATACCGCATAAAACGGATAAGAAATGGACGAACCAATCAGATAAATATAAGCATTGTCCAAAATTTTCTGTTCTGCCGAACCAAACAGCAGATTCAGCGTCTGATTCGGGAAGAGGTTAATGACAACCATGATTACCACAGCAATCATGACAGAAGAAGTGACTGCCTGGGAAATCGTTTTAGCCGCACGCGACTTATCCCCTTTGCCTATGTACTGTGCAACAACGACTGTCCCGCCCGTTGCAATGGCAATAAACAGGTTGGTCAAAAAAAAGTTCAGTGAATCTACCATACTGACCGCGGAAACTGCTTCCGCACCGGAAGAACTGACCATAGAAGAGTTAATC
>CALDJI010000059.1 GCA_937901805.1 uncultured Clostridia bacterium
CAGCTAGAATTATGACCGGTTGCTGAAATAGGGGAGGATTATATATGAAAACACTCAGAGATGTTGTATGCGGCCAGACTGCAACAGTCAAAAGACTGTATGGTGAAGGTGCGGTTAAACGCAGGATTATGGATATGGGAATTACGAAGGGGACTGAGATCTATGTCAGAAAAGTCGCTCCTCTTGGGGATCCGATTGAAGTAACCGTCCGTGGATATGAACTTTCTATTCGGAAATCAGAAGCGGAGAAAATCGAGGTGTAATCTGTTTTTGTCTGATGGTTAGTTTTATCTAACTTTTTATACGAGGAGGAATTACATTGAGCATGAAAATCGCACTCGCGGGAAACCCAAACTGCGGAAAAACGACAATGTTTACCGACTTGACCGGTTCCAGCCAGTATGTTGGCAACTGGCCGGGTGTCACTGTCGAAAAAAAAGAGGGGAAACTCCGCGGGCATAAAGATGTGATCATTACCGATCTCCCGGGTATTTACTCCCTATCCCCTTATACTTTGGAGGAGATTGTCAGCCGGAATTACCTTATGCAGGAACATCCGGATGCCATCATAAACCTGGTGGACGGTACAAACCTGGAAAGAAACCTCTATCTGACCACACAGATTGTGGAACTTGGTATTCCGGTTGTGATTGCCCTGAACATGATTGACCTTGTTCAGAAAAATGGCGATGTCATCGACACGAAAAAGCTGGGCAAAGCCCTCGGTTGTGAGGTCGTCGAGACCTCTGCCCTCAAGAGTACCGGTTCTATGAACGCTGTCAAAAAGGCGATGGAACTGGCGCAGGCAAAGGCCACTTCCGAACCGCAGCATGAGTTTAGCAAAACGGTGGAAGAGGCTCTTTCGCAGATAGGCGATGTCTGTATGGGGTGTATCCCGGCGAACAATATGCGCTGGTACGCAGTCAAGCTGTTTGAACGCGACGAAAAAATGATAGAGCAGCTCAAGCTTTCCCAATCCATTCTCGACAGGGTGGAAGCGATTATCAAGGAAACGGAAGACAAGCTCGATGATGATTCCGAGAGCATTATTACCAACGAACGCTATACTTACATAGCAATACTGATGAAGGACTGTGTAAAGAAGAAAAAACGCGTTATGACAACTTCCGATAAAATTGACCGGATTGTTACAAACCGATGGCTTGCCCTTCCGATTTTTGCAGCGGTCATGTTTATTGTATACTTCATCTCTGTTTCCTGGCTGGGGACTATTGTGACCGACTGGACAAACGACGTGTTCTTTGCAGAGTGGATTCAGCCGGCTGTTTCCAGCGGCCTGGAAAGTGTCGGAGCGGCAGATTGGCTGATTGGTCTGATTGTCGATGGGATCATCGGCGGCGTCGGCGCGGTTCTCGGCTTTGTCCCGCAGATGCTGATCCTGTTCTTCTTCCTTTCTATTTTGGAAGACTGCGGTTACATGGCGCGTGTTGCCTTTATTATGGATCGTATTTTCCGTAAATTCGGATTGTCCGGCAAGAGCTTTATTCCGATGCTGATTAGCTCCGGATGCGGCGTCCCGGGCGTCATGGCCACCAAAACCATTGAAAATGAGAAAGACCGCCGCATGACGATTATGACGACTACGTTCATCCCCTGCGGCGCGAAGCTTCCGGTCATTGCCCTGATTGGTGGCGCAATGTTCCCGAATATCACTTGGATGGCTCCGGCCATGTATTTTATGGGAATTTTGGTGGTTGTCCTCTCCGGAATTATGCTGAAAAAAACAAGGATGTTTGCAGGCGATCCGGCTCCGTTTGTCATGGAGCTTCCGCAGTACCACTTCCCGGCTGCAAAAGGCGTCCTTATCCATATGTGGGAGCGCGCAAAGGCTTTCATGATCAAAGCCGGTACGGTCATCTTTGTGGCCTGCGGCCTTATCTGGTTCCTCTCCAATTTCGGATTTACCTCCGAAGGCTTCGGCATGGTGGAAGAGTCCGAGAGCATGCTTGCCGCTGTCGGTAACTTTATTGCTCCAATCTTTGTTCCCCTTGGCTTTGGTAACTGGCAGGCAGCGGTTGCAACCGTTTCCGGCCTGGTTGCAAAAGAGAATGTTGTCAGCACGATGGGCGTTCTCCTTGGATTGGGCGCGGATGTCACGGAGGAAGATCCGGGCCTGCTCGCACAGATTGCAGCTATGTTCCCATACGGCGCTGCAGCTCTGTCCTTCCTGGCATTCAACCTCCTCTGCGCTCCCTGCTTTGCAGCAATCGGCGCCATCAGAAGAGAGATGGCCAGTGCAAAATGGACCCTCTTTGCCATTGGTTATCAGACAGTCCTTGCATACGGTGTCGCTCTTATGATCAATCAGCTTGGCGGATTGATTTTTGGCGGCGTCACCTTTGGCGTCGGTTCTGTGGTTGCCATTGTGATTATGGCTTTCCTGCTCTTCCTTCTCTTCCGCCCGAATCCGGAAAGAAGGGTGCGGCGCGCTTCGTTAAAAGCGACTGCGTAAAGAATAGAAAAAGGATTTTATGAAAAACGGAGGGATTCATCATGTTTGAATGGCTTGCTGCAAATGCCGCAACAATCCTAATCAGTTCCAGTCTCTTTATCCTGATGGCGTTGGCAGTCCGTTATCTGTGGAAGACCTCCCGGAGCGGCGGATGCGTTGGATGCTCAGGGTGCTCAGGCGGTTGTCATGGATGCAGTCACTGCGCCTGTAAAACAGGACCGAATTCTGTAAAACGGCGCCATCCGCATGCCCTGTCATAAGAAAAGGGGAATGACACGGAATGTTGTCTTCAGCAAAAAAACGGTATCTCCTGGCTGCTTATGAGTTGGCAGAGGATATCAGTAAGGGGGTCCGTTCAAAAGATATCGCAGATAAGCTTTGCGTCCAGCGTCCCAGCGCTTCCAAAATGATTCATGCATTGTGTGAAGAGGGATTGTTTGATAAGGAGTATTACGGAAAAGTTCATTTTACGCCGGAAGGCCTACGTTATGCAAACCACCTGTATACGGATTATCTTATGCTCTTTGAATATTTTGGCGGCAGACTTTCCTTGCAGGAAGAGAATGCCCGACGTGATGCCGTAACCTGCCTTTGCGATCTCTCAGAAGAGGGGAGACAAAGCTTAATTTCCCTGGTGCTTTCACAACAGGCATTGGAAAATTGAAAAGAATAATCTCTTTGCCATTCCTTTGAATATTTCCCGGCAGCAAGGCGCCCTTTCGGAAAATCCCGAAAGGACGCCTTGTATTAATACCAATTTGGTACTGTGGTTTCAAAATTTTGATACCATTCACAGAGCATATCTATGTTGTTTTGCACAGCGTTCTGTTCCGCTTCCTCCTGTTTGCAGGCCCAACAAAAAGAGGAAAGGGCGTCTGCGGCAAGATAAAAAGACGTAATTTCAAAAAAATCTTTGGGAATGGCCTTCCCTGCAAAGTAACCGTCAATTTGTCCGGCAGCAAAGGGGATGCTGAGATTATATGATAATGGGAGTGTGCAAAAATCACACCAGGGATCACCGATTTGATGGCAGAATCCAGTAACGGCGATGGTCTGATGGGAAGTAATCAAGAAGTTTTCCGGCTGAAAGTCACCGTGCAGTATGCGGATCGGCCGATTCTCCAGTCCAGGCGGAGTTTTTTTCACCATGGAAAGAAGTATTTTTTCCTGTTTGAGCACGGCGCTGCATTTTTTATAAGCCAGGAGGGTATCCTCGACCAGCTGTTCAAAATATTCTTTCCAGTCAAAAGAGGTTGGAGGGGACAATTGATGAATTTTTGCTAGGATCTGTCCGGCGTTATATCCCATATGGTATTGCCGCTCCGTTGTCAGGGAGCGGATGATTTGGGTGCTTGGCGCCCCTTCTATTTCTTCGTTCAAAAAGTAGATCCTCTCTCTGTTTTTGCATATTCCAAATTCTTCCGGACGGGGCATAGGAATACCATGGGAATATAGGCGTTTCAGAGAAGAAAACTCCGCTTTTTTTCGATCGTATTCCTTGAGAGGGGTCAATGTGAGCAAAAGAGGAAAACCGGTTTTGCGCTCCACATGGTATACCTCCTCAACGGGAGTGGTTCCCTTTATCCGCTGAATCTTTTTGAAAAAATAGGAGCCGGGTATTTCGCTGAACAATTCCCCTGTCATGGAATCCCTCCGTTTCCGACCATCTAGTAAGGATAGTATTTTCAGATGGCGTACACAAAATCCATAAATGCCGCAAACTTTTCTGTGTTTTTCAAAAAAATATTTTAATAGACTTCCGGTTTACAGATACTTCCTGAAAGTTTTTCCACTTTCAACAGGCATTCGCCGGTTTATTTTTTCCCTGGCAAATACACAGTGCAAAAAAGACCCGGACTCCTGTTTCTCAGGATCCGGGTCTTTTTGGAAGACTTTCGTATATTTTCTATGTTCTCTGTTCGGCTGATTCGGGAGGCGTGGACACCCGTTCATAGAAAAAGGCGTCCGTGTCCTCCATGGATACCGGACACAGGAGGAGAGTCCCACCTGTCCGTACGTTATCATTTTGATCCAGGGTACAATTTTCGTCCATGGAAAGGGAATACAGCGGGATTCCGTCTTCTGTACAAAGGGTTAGTGAAGTGGTACCAAATTGGACGCAGTTTTCTGCAGAAAACCGGAGGCGTTTTGGCCCGTCCGTACTGGTCAGAACGATTTCATCTGCTCCGACGTTCAGTAAGGGAGCAGGCTGCCCTTCATCGCTATTGATCCAGGAGCCTCGGAGCGCGTTGAGCACATAAAAATACGAGATACCGTCCCCGCGTTCCCCATAGGTGGCTGTGTACTGATGGGTTTCCCCTCCGTCAGTCTGGTAAGTAATTGTACAGATGTCTGAGGTGATCCATTGAAATTTCATATCCCCTTGAACAGGGTGAGGAAATTCATCGGAAGGTTTGGCCAAAACCCACAATATCGGATGCCGGTAAACCCGGGTTGTTCCGCTCTCTTTTTCCTGCTTGACAATCACCTGATTTCCTCCCTGTGGGGAGAAACGGACTTCTGTCCGGCAGGAGGTTCCAAACAGGAAAAAGAAGACAAGATCTGTTGTAAACAACAGGAAAAATCCGGAAAGGATGAAAAAAAGCCCCTTTTTTCCGGGAAGTAACAGACAGATAAGGGCGCCGGCGCCAAAAATAAGGATTCCTCCGTTCAGACAATAGGGCAGCCAGTCGTAAATTGCCTGGAATCCATTTGGCAGCAGGACAGCATAATAAAGAATTTGTATGCAGAGCAGCAAAATACTGACTGTAGCAAAAATCCACCCCAGGATTTTTTCAAGGGAGGGGCGTCGTTTTTGATATAATAGGTTTTTCATTGGCAAACATTCCTTTCTAATAGGACTCGCTGATAGATAGCCGGAAATCTCTATGGTAATAAAAGGATTCTATCCCGGAGCTTTTGTAACTTTCAAGTTCTCGCTGAGGTTGGTTTATGGTATCTTCTATGAAAAATTTCAGGAGGTACTATCCGATATAAGGAAACGATTTCAAAACGTGCATCCTGCCCTCTATGACTGCCGGTATCGGAAAACTTCAGGGCGGCGCAGGTCAATGGCTCCGGATTACCGGTTGCGGTCTCTTTGTGTGGAGGCAGGAGAAAAAGAGGCGTTGTCCACCCGGCAGCCTCCTGATGGGAAGCAGATTTCCATTTCCAAAGAGGTTTCTCTGCGTCCGTCTGCGTACGGATACGAATCCACAAAATCCTAATAATAAGAGCCCCATTATGGTTATCCTCAACCTTAAAACGGGATAATTGTTCTGGTATTTGGCTGGAGCAGAACTGGAAATCAGGACTATCAGGAGAATCCTTTTCCTTATTTTCATCGGTTCCCGCCTTGCTTGGAGATCCGGCTTTTTTATAAGTGATATCATGTTTTTATTATAACATGTCCGGCAGGGCAGGAAAATCCCATATACTCGAAAAAGGCATTCTATGAACCGCGGATGGGTTGATGAGGAGGAACCCGGTTTTTGATATGAGGACGAAAACAAAAGGGCGGATGAAGAAGGAACTTCATCCGCCTGCAAATAAATGGGAAAAATACTATTTTACCTGGTTTCCTCTTACAAAAACATGTGCCGGGTTAAGCTGTTCATCCAGGACGACCAGATCAGCATGCTTTCCTTCCTTGATGGAACCGGTCACGTTGTCTACGCCAATTGCACGGGCCGGATTGAGAGAGGCTGCTTTGACTGCCATTTCAAGAGGAATGCCAAAACTGTGGACATTGCGCATGCACCGGAACAGGTTTGTAGAGCTTCCAGCCAATGCGCCGTTTGCCAGACGGGCGGCGCCCTCTTTTACAAAGACTTCCTGTCCGCCCAGATGGTATTTTCCGTCCGGGAGCCCTGCTGCACACATGGAGTCGCTGATCAGGCATACCCGGTCATAACCCAGCGTTTTGAAAACGGTACGGATAACAGCCGGGTGGATATGGATTCCATCGCAGATAAGCTCTGCTGTTGCATGATCGTCTTCGAAAATGGCCCCGACCACGCCCGGTTCCCGGTGGGTGAAAGCGGGCATTGCATTGAACAGATGGGTGACATGGTGGACGCCCTTTTTCATGGCTTTGACAGCGGTGTCGTAATCAGACATGGTATGCGCAATTGTGATAAGGACCTCATCTTTCAGCGCGTCAATGAACTCCATTGCCCCATCCAGCTCTGGTGCGATTGCAACAGTTTTGATAAAACCGCCGCAGTCTGCATTGATTTTACGGAACAGTTCAATATCCGGGTTGATGATGTATTTGGGATCCTGCGCTCCGCATTTTTGTTTGGAGAAAAACGGGCCTTCCATATAAATTCCATGGAGATAGGCGCCGTCATGTCCCTTCTGTGAAAATTCGTGAACCATGGTGCAAATTTTATCAATTTCTTTTGCATCAATGGACATGGTTGTGGCAAGATAAGAAGTGATTCCATTGTCGGCATAGTATTTTGCCATTTTATGGTATCCCTCTATATTACCGTCGCAGGTATCCACTCCATCGCAGCCATGCGTATGGATATCCAGCAGGCCGGGGATAACTTTTTGCCCCTTTGCATCCAGGCCGCCCTCTTTATCGGCGGTGTGGGAACAGGTTGTGTCAATAGTTTTTATCTGAGTGCCTTCAATTTCCAAATCTGCTTTTCGGAATGTAAAATCATCACAGAGCACTTCGGCGTTTGTAATCCACATGAAACGGTCTCTCCTTTTTATCTGGGGATTCCCAGTTTGATTCTGTTTCTTATTATATACCATCCTTGTCTTTTTTTAAATAGTTCTTATCATTTTTTATCAAAAAGAACGATGCAGAGATTCTGGGTCTGTTGAGTTCTTTCCCTGTTTGTAATATCATCGGTCATAAATGAATTGGCAGATATTTTATAAAACAACGGGGGGATTCCATTGGAAAAAAGAGCATTATCGGTTCAAAACAACATCGGTGCAGGCAAAGCTAATCGCTTTTCCAATGGAGGAGGAATACGGGATTCCCTATGGATATTTTGATCGGATCTGTTCTGTCTATGCGATTGGCTGGACAGTGGATTTTGCCCGGAAAGCCAGGATGTTCCCGGTAACTTTTGTCATAAAAGCGCGTAAAATCTCATCAACTTTTCCGTTGCCTGTGATGCAATGGAAAGAGCCCTGTAGCAGAAGCATATAAAATAACAGCGTTCTCCCCTAAAATGGAAACACTGCCAGACTTCTTCCCGGATAAATAGCGGGAATCCTCAGACAATAACAAGGGCGGCGTCTGCGCCTAATTTTCTCAGAGAGAAGGTGAGGAATGTTGGAACATTCCCAGAAACAGGATAAACAGCTGTTGTCAGAACTCTACCGCAGTACGCAGATGGGAGCGGAGTCCATCAGTGCATTGATTTCGGAAGCTTCCGATCCAGGGCTGAAAACAACCCTTTCCGATCAGCTGTGCGGGTATCAGAAACTTTCCAAACGCGCTCATGATATGCTTGAAAAACGCGGGGGGAAAGCGGAAGAAACCAGTAAAATGAAATCCCTTGGTATTCATACTGGGATCAAACTCAATACCCTGATCGATCGAACCTCCAGCCATCTCGCTGAAATGGCGATTGAAGGCAGCAATATGGGGATTGTCGGGACCACCAAACAGCTCAGTCAGTTTTCCGGTGCAAGCCAGAATGTCCGACAACTTGGCAATGAGGTAGTTTCGTTTGAGCAGCACAATATTGAAGCGCTCAAACGGTATTTGTAAGGAAAGAAGTGTGAAATAATGACCCATCCGTTTTCAGAAAAACAAGAACAGATTGTAAAATGGGCAGGAAATTCAACAACTGTCAACGGAAAAAAATATATGCCTTTGCACGGGCGGCATAATTTTGATTCCGGCAGCTTCCAGGATTCCACTGCGGAGATTTTGAAAAAAGATTTGGCGATTCCGGAAAACCGGACGCCCCATGCAGAAAACCGATTTGAAAAATAGACCGAAAGCCGCCCCCAGGTATGCCTGGAGGCGGCTTTTGAGCAGGGTTGGTTTTATTAGGAATCCGATTGTTCCCAGCAAAAAAGGGTGTTATACTGAATATAACTTGATAGAAAAGAGGGAATTTTAGTGGATCATTCTCTTTTAATACAAAAAGCCTTGGAGGGGAGAAACTCTGCCTACTGTCCTTATTCCGGCTTTGCAGTGGGGGCAGCTCTTTTGTGCCCGGATGGGGAGATTTTTACAGGGTGCAATATTGAATCCGCCAGCTATTCCCCGACCAATTGTGCGGAACGTACGGCGCTGTTTCATGCGGTCAGTACCGGCAGACGGGAATTTTCTGCGCTTGCGGTCATCGGTGCACCCCAAGGAGCGTCTCTTCCGTTTCCCATATGCGCTCCTTGCGGAGTATGCCTGCAAGTACTCAATGAGTTTTGCTCGGATGGTTTTCCGGTGATTCTGGCGCAAAGCACGCAGCAGTATGCCGTTTATACGCTCCGGGAACTCCTGCCGTTGGGGTTCCGTCTGGAAAAGGAGGGGAAAACACAGTGAATTTGTATGAAATCCTGCTGAAAAAACGCGATGGAAAGGAGCTGGAAAAAGAGGAACTGTCCTTTTTTGTCCGTGGCTGTGTAGATGGGAGTATCCCGGATTACCAGATATCCGCCATGCTGATGGCAATTTATTTCCAAGGAATGACCTCGCATGAAACTGCGGTATTCACTCAGGAAATGGCAAATTCGGGAGAACAGATGAATTGGAAATCCCTCTCCATGCCGACTGTGGATAAACACAGTACCGGGGGAGTAGGGGATAAGACCACCCTGATTGTTGTCCCGATTGTCGCAAGCCTTGGTGTAGCTGTCCCTAAAATGTCCGGCAGAGGGCTTGGGCACACCGGAGGCACGATTGATAAGCTCTCCGCCATTCCCGGGTTTCAGACGCAGCTTTCCCAGGATATATTCCAAAAGCTTCTGAAAAGAAATCATGCGGCGGTGATTGCCCAGTCCGGAAACCTTGCTCCTGCGGATAAAGTGCTCTATGCCCTGCGGGATGTGACGGCCACGGTTGACAGCCTGCCTTTGATTGCCTCCAGTATCATGAGCAAAAAATTAGCTTTGGGTGCGGACGCCATCCTTCTGGATGTCAAAACCGGCAGCGGCGCATTGATGCATGATTTTGACGGTTCTGTCCGGCTTGCACAGACTATGGTGGAAATTGGAAATGCGGCCGGGAGAAAAACTGCCGCCCTGATTACCGATATGGATACTCCGCTCGGTTATGCAGTGGGGAATGCGCTGGAAGTGATAGAAGCAGTGCAGACTTTAAAAGGAAAAGGGCCGCAGGATTTGACGGAAGTTTCTCTGTCCCTTGCGGCAGGGATGCTCAGTTTGGTTGGAAAAGGCAGTTTTGAGGAATGCTATCAGCTGGCGGAGGAAAAGCTCCGTGACGGCGGAGCTTTCAAAAAATTCCGGGAAATTGTAGCCGGACAAGGCGGGGACGCTTTGTATCTGGATGAACCGCAAAAATTCACACTATCTCCCTGCCGTATGGATATCTGCTCCCCTGCTGACGGATATCTTGCTCAAATCGATACCCTGTCGTGTGGCCTTGCAAGCGTATTGCTCGGTGCGGGCAGCCAGAAGAAAGAGGATAGCATTGATACTGGAGCAGGGATTCTGTTTTTCAGAACAGTGGGGGATCCTGTGAAAAAAGGGGAGCCGATTGCCCGCTTGTATAGCCGGACACGGTCCCAAGTATTGGCGGCAAAACAGGAACTGAGGTTCATTGTTTCGGCAGAAAAACCGAAAAACCGTGTCCTGATTCAGAAAAAAATCGGATTTTCACATGAATTTTTGTTTTCTGAAAAAAACTGTTGACATTTCCACCCGTATTCGATATAATAATCGTCGTTGGATATCGGGGTGTAGCTCAGATGGTATGAGTGCTTGGTTCGGGACCAAGAGGCCGTGAGTTCAAATCTCACCACTCCGACCACTGTGGAAAGAAGTCGACTATTATAAATAGTCGACTTCTTTTTTTGCACAATGATATCAATTTTTGTGAGTGGATTTTATTACTGCAGATGTATTCCAAGCGTCCGGACCTGGAAGAAATGCGCTTGTTTTTGCCATTCTCAGAAAAATTGTCCTGGAAATTCCAGATATAATGATTTTCAATTGGCTGTTCCCCTGTATGGATTTTCCTATGCGCAATTGACTGCGGAATTGATTATGTCTGTTGCTGCGGCAATTGTTTTAGTGAAACTGTTCCGCAGCCTTCAGGCGCATACACCGCAGCCATCTACTGAACATCTGCAATCCAATAAGCAAAAGGCTGGGAAAGCATGCTTTTCCAGCCTTTTTCATCGTATCGTCCTATTCTTTTAACAGGCCGGAGTGAATACACGCCTGGATCATGCTGCAGACGATTTTCCAAAGTTGTGGGGACGCCCTGCGGATCGGTTCCGCCCTGCGATAGACATCTGCACTGTGTACATCGCCCAGTTTCCAGGTATGCCCGCCGGTATGGCAATTGAGCAGCAATGGCTGGAGTCGGTCAATCGCCCCCGCATACAGGGAATCCGGAGTGTCCATGCGATCGAATTCTTCCCACAGCGCGCGCAGCTCCTGTTCCTGATCCGGTTCCAGCATGGAAAAAAGTTTTTCCGCCGCAGCCTGTTCTCTCTGCGCTTTATCCTGGTTTGCAGCTTGGTCATAGCAGAAAGTATCCCCGGCATAAACTTCTACCAGATCGTGAATCAGGGCCATTTTCAGAACCCGGAGCAAATCCGTCCCCTCAGGGGCGTATTCATAGAGGAGCATGGCCATCACCGCCATGTGCCAGGAGTGTTCCGCATCATCCTCCTGTTTGCTCTGATCCAAAATGACATTGCGGCGCAGGATTGTTTTCATCCTGTCAATTTCCATTAAAAAAGCAAGCTGTTTGTCCAATCGGGTTTTCTCCATAAAACCGCCTCCTTTTGTCCAGTTTACCATATTTGTGCGGTGTTGGCGAGAGAACTCTTGGAACGTCAAACAATTATTTCGTTGTCAGCCCTTTTCAAACGTTGTTCAGACTGGTAAAATAAAGAAGCAGTATTTCATGGAATTAGAAAGAAGGCGTCGATATGACAACGAATGAAAAAATACAAAAACTCAGACAGAGCATGAAGGCGAGCGGGGTACAGGCTTATCTTGTTCCCTCTTCTGATCCGCATATGAGCGAATATCTGCCGGATCACTGGACAACCAGGGCATATTTTTCCGGATTTGACGGCTCTGCCGGTACCTTGGTGGTAACAGAGGATAAAAGCGGCCTGTGGACGGACGGACGGTATTTTCTTCAGGCCGGACAGCAGCTTTCCGGAAGTGAAGTGCAGCTGTACAAGATGGGGCTGCCGGGCGTTCCCACGGTTTCTGAGTTTTTGGAGCAGGAACTGGCAGGAGGGAAAGTGCTTGGGATTGACGGGACTGTAACGGCGACCAGTATGGTAAAGGATCTGCAGGCCCGCGGGATTTCAGTCAAGGCCGTGGACTGCACCTCAGAAAACTGGGAGAACAGACCCCCTGTTCCAGCAACAGAGGTTTTTGTACATGAAGTGAAGTATACCGGGCTGACAGCTTCCCAAAAACTGGTGCAGTTAAAAGAAAAATTGAAGTCCGCCGGGGCGGATACCATGGTGATCACAAGGCTTGACAGCATTGCCTGGCTGCTGAATCTGCGTGCAAATGATATTGCCTATAATCCGTTTCTGCTCTCCTATGTGTTGGTGGAACCGGAAAAGACCACCCTGTTTGTCACAACTTCCCGTGTCTCCGGACAGGCAAAGGATTATTTGGAAGAAAATGGGGTGGCTCTGCGAGAATATGAAGAGATCCTTCCGGCTGTCCATGCGCTGACCGGGGAAAAACGGGTTTTGGTTGATCCTGCAAGTGTCAACTATGCCGTTTGGCAGGCGCTGGAGGAAAACAGCGCCCTCACTCTGGTACAGGGAGCGGAACCTGTCCAGGCGCTGAAGGCTGTCAAAAATGAGACGGAAATTGAAAATGTGAAAAACGCCCATGTTCGGGACGGTGTGGCAATGGTCCGTTTTCAGCGCGAACTGGAAAGACGGATGTCCCAGAAGATCCCGACTACAGAATGCGATATTGAAGTGATTCTGCGCGATCTGCGTGCACAGCAGCCCC
>CALDJI010000060.1 GCA_937901805.1 uncultured Clostridia bacterium
AGAGCGGGCGTATTACGAAAAGGATGGTAAACAGTGCAGTCAGCTGGCTTTATCTGTCCCATCAGATTGGATATGCAGGAAAAAGCGTGGACTGTAATTATCTGGATATTGTGCAGGACTGTCGGTATTATTTCTGTGATTGCGGGGTGGCAAACTGTTTTTTAAAAGAAACAGGAGCACCGCGGGAAACGGTAGAAGGCTGTCTGTGTGAAAACTTTGCATATCTGGAACTGGTGCGCAGAATCAGAAACGGGGAGATCGCAGGAAGGACGCCGTGGTTTGGGACAGATGAGGAAAGCAGCGGGGAACTGGATTTCTTTGTGCGCAGTCTGGTCGATTATAAAAATTACGGGCTGGAAATTAAGCGCGGGAATGAGGTCGCACGCACGGCAAACCGGCTTCTGGAAAAGGGCAGGCTGGATTATGTTTACAGTTTGAAAAATACGTATGGAGGGATAGAGGGCAGCAAGAGGGCGGTCCCGCTGTATCTGGCAGGAAGAATTCCATTTTCTCTTGGCACCAAAAAGTAAGGCTTTAAAAAACAGGATGATTGCGTTTAGAACCATGGATGAAAAATCTGTGGTTCTTTTTTTGTCCTAATACTGTCCTGTTTAAAATAAGCGGGAATGGGGACGGTATCCTAGATTAAAACAGGAAGCAGTGTTATTTGGGAATAGGACAAGCGGAAGGAAGAATACATTTATCGTACATCATGCTTTGTGATGTGCAGAAAGGGGAAGGACATTGAGACTGGAAAAAGAAAAGCTGGAGGAAATGGCAGCTGTGGATGTAAGGACGGTAGATATTTCCACACTGACGGATTTAAGGGATATAAAAATTGATACGTCGCTGCCTGTAAGAAAAAAGCTGGAAGCGTTTGCCAGACAGACAAACAATATTTATGTGAACAGAATTGGGGACTATGTCGTAAAGGTTAAATTCCAGAAAGACGGGGACAGCATAGATGATAAAATGGAAGAATATCTCAACAGGTTATCCAAAGTCCATCTTTAAGGTGCCAATATCCGGAATACCAACATTCAGGATTGAAATATTGTAAGATCAGTGTTAACCTAATATCAGGACAAATCAGTGAAACTCCTGATTTTATGGAAAGGAAAAGTCTTTGGCTTCCCCTAACAAAAAAGTCAGGAGCGATAATATGAAAGAAAAATCTAAATTCTTTGTTGCCATGTATCTGCGCCTTTCCAGAGACGATGCTGTGAAAACAGAGTACGAGGAAGAAAAAGGCGGGGATGGCAGATCGAAAGCCGAAAGCAACAGCATAGGAAGTCAGAGAGGGTTAATCCGCGCTTTTTTAAATGAACAGCCGGATATGGAGCTTTATGACAGCTATGTAGATGATGGCTTTTCAGGCAGTAATTACGACAGACCAGAATTTAAAAGAATGATGGAAGACATTGAAGCGGGCAGGGTAAACTGTGTGGTTGTAAAAGACCTGTCCCGCTTTGGGCGTGACTACATCGAGACCGGGAGGTATCTGGAAAAGATATTCCCGGCTCTTGGTGTGCGTTTTATTGCGTTGACAGACCATTACGACAGCAAATCTGCGGATGCCGGGGAAAGCCAGATCGTACTTCCGGTAAAGAATTTTATCAACGATTCCTATTGCAGGGATATTTCAATCAAAGTAAGAAGCCAGCTGGCAGTAAAAAGAAAAGCAGGGGAATGTCTGGCTCCGTTTGCGGTATATGGTTACCGGAAGTCGCCGGAGGATAAGAACAAACTGGTAGTGGATGAGTATGCGGCGGAAGTGGTAAGGGGGATATTTTACTGGAAAATTGAGGGAATGGCAGTATCTGCCATAGCAGAGAAGCTGAATGAAATGCATATCCTGTCCCCGAGGGAATACAAACGGTTCACAGGGCTGAATTATCGCGGAGGATTTAGAGGAAATGCAGGTTCACAGTGGAGCAGTGTGGCTGTAAAACGTATTTTGACAAATGAAGTATATCTGGGGCATCTGCTGCAGGGAAAGACGGAGAAGATCAATTACAAGATAAAAAAAAGCGTAAAGAAACCGAAAGAAGAATGGATCCGCGTGGAAAATGTCCATGAACCGATTATCTCGGAGAGTGATTTTAAAGTGGTACAAAACCTTCTTAAAACGGATGGCAGGATAAGCCCGGAGAGTAAAAAAGTAAATCCGTTCATGGGACTCTTATTTTGCGGAGACTGTAGGGAGCCAATGGTGCGGAGACGGGTCCGATATAAAGAATCGGATAAGCTGTATTACATCTGTTCTACAAAAAATCGTGGAGAGGGCTGCAGCCGGCATAGTATCGAAGAAAAAACATTAAATAGCCTGGTTGAAGTTGCAGTGCGAAGATATGCGAATGATTTTCTGGAACAACAGCGGTTATTTGAGCAGGCCAAAGAAAAACAGGTAGATATGGAGGCGGTTGCAGGCTGTCAGAAAGAGCTGGTTCATTTAAAACAGGAACAGGAGAAGTACTACGGGCTTTGCGCGGGACTTTACGCTGATCTGGGAAAAGGAATTGTAACAAAGGAAGAGTATAAGCGGTTGAATGCTGAATTTCAAAGAAAGGCAGAGGAGTATGGAAAAGCATATGGGGAACGTAAGAAGCTGATCAGTAAGATGATCCAAAGTGGGACCATAAGCGATCTGAAGCTGGAAGAATTCCGGAATTGTGCAGAGCTTGCAGAGATCGACCGGCATACGCTGACAAATCTGGTAAAGCGGATTTATGTATATGAAAATAAAAGGATTGAGATCGAATTTTATTTTCAGGATGAATATCAGATCATGAGGGAATGCGTCCTGGCGCTTTCCGATTCCCCAAAAGATGGAGAAAGGAGTGCGTGAAGATGGGGCGGGTATCGAAAAGAAAAAATGCGGGAAACATGCAGGTGAAATCGTCGGGAAATTCTAAGAACCAGAGCGGTAAGGTATATAAAGCAGGGATCTATGCGAGACTTTCAGCTGACATCGATGACAGAAAGAATGAATCAATAGATGTACAGATTGAAATTGCCAGAAAATTCATAGAGGAATGGAATAAAAAACATCCAGACAAAATAGAAGAGGCGGGTTGTTATACCGATCTGGGAAAAACAGGGACAAATTTTAATCGGGATGAATTCCAGCTTCTGATGCAGGATATCCGGATGGGGGATATTGACTGCGTTATTGTAAAAGACCTGTCGAGATTTTGCAGAAATTATCTGGAAGCAGGGAACTATATTGAGAAGATATTCCCGTTTCTTGGCGTCCGGTTTATATCAGTATCTGACGGTTTTGATACCGGAGCGGATGGAAATGGGACAAAGCAGATGATGTTTGAAATCAAGAATCTGATCAATGATATGTATGCAAAGGATTTTTCGAAAAAAGCAAAAATATCCCATGACCAGAGAAGGAAAGAAGGCTCCTATGTGGGGGGCCCTGCGCCATACGGCTATAAAGCCGTATGGGACGGCAAGATACGGAGATTGGTCCCGGATGAAGACACAGCTGCGATTGTCCGATATATTTATGAGAAATTTATTGAGACAGAAACTTATACCGCAGTTGCAGATGAGCTGAATCTCCAAAGAATCAATCCGCCGTCTGTTTATCAAAAGACTGGAAATATTTATTTTCAAAAGGGAAACGGTTTTAAAGGCTGGGATAAAAGCGCTGTAGAGCGAATTATCAGGAGCGGGACATATTCGGGAAAGCTGATACAGGGAAAAAGTATGCTGACAGCAAGGGATGAAAGCACCCGCATTTATAAACCGGAAGAGGAGTGGATTGTTAAGGAAAATGTTCATGAAGCATTGATCCTGCCGGAAATAGCGGAAGAGGCAGCAAGGATCCGAATGAAATATAAGGAGCGGGTAAAGCAGCATCAGCATCCAAGCAGGGAATGCCCGATTGAAGAAAATATATTTGACAAGGTGTTGTATTGCGGCATATGTGGGCGGAAGATGACAAGACATAGTTATGTGAAATGTTATGCAGACGGAAGTAAGGGGCGTTTGGAAGTGTATTTTTGCGGGAACAGCAAAACGACCAAAAATGATTACAGCCATTCCTCTAACCGTATTACAAGGATTGTATTAAAGGATATTCTTTTTAAGGTTTTTGAAAAGGAAATTGCAGCTGGTCTGGGGAATAGGAAAAAATATGTGAGCCAGGCAGAAGAAGTGATTCGCGAACAAAAGCTGGAGCTGAATCGGAAGATTCAATTTGTGACGCAGGCAAAGGCGTGTTTGGCAGAGGAGGAAAGCGGAAAGTATATGGCGTATTACACAAAAAAAATATCAGGAGAAGATTATGCAGCATATAGGGAAGGAAAGGAGAAGCGGGAAAGAGAACTGGAACAACAAGAGGAAAGTTTAAGGAAACAGAAAGAAAATCTTGAACAGAAAGGAAAAAATTACTTAAAAGCAGTCAGGGCATGGGTAAAATGGAAGGATGAAAAAATATTTACGAAAGATTTGATAGAGGCATTGGTAGAAAAGATTTATATATATCCTGAAAAAAGGGTGGAGGTAATATTTGCGTGCAGGGATATTTTTGAAAGTGGGGAAATGATATGGTAAAAGAAGGAAAAATAACTGCCATATATCTTCGCCTTTCTCTGGAGGACGCCAGATGGGAAGAAAAGATTTCGGAAGGAGATAGGGAAAGCAACAGTATTTCAAATCAGCGGAAGATGTTATTGGATTATATCAGTCAGGATCAAGAGTTAAAAAGACAGAGGATAGAAGAGTTTTGCGATGATGGCTTTTCGGGTACAAATATGGATAGGCCCGGAATGCAGGAAATGTTAAAGATGGTCAGGCAGGGAAAGATTGGATGTATCCTTGTAAAAGATTTGTCACGGTTTGCAAGAAATTATATCGAACTGGGAGATTATCTCAACCAGATTTTTCCGTTTATGGGAGTGCGTTTTATTTCCCTAAATGACCATTATGACAGCAGCAGGCAGGAGGGGAATATTCCGGCGATCGATACCGCTTTCCAAACGCTGGTCTACGACCTTTATAGTAAGGATTTATCCGTCAAAATAAAGTCTGCCTTCCAAAATAAATGTGAGAGAGGAGAATGTGTATTTGGACAAGTACCATTGGGATATGTAAAGAGCAAAACTGAGAAAAATAAGGTATTGGTCCATGAAAAAGAAGCGGAGGTTGTAAGACATATTTTTGCACTGGCGGAAACAGGGATGAGCAGTACGCAGATTGCAAAGAAATTGATTGCTGAAAAAATACCGACGACTACACAGATGCGTTACCCGGAAAGAAAAATGGCAAGGGAGAATCATACATGGAGTCCGGGCGCTGTAAGGGGAATTCTAAATAACCGCTTCTATCTTGGGGAAATGACTTATGGAAAACGTACACGCAAAGCAGTGGGGAGCCGGCAAGCAATTTATTTACCAAAAGAAATGTGGAAGGTAATCCCAAACCATCATGAACCGTTGATTTCCAAGGAAGTTTATGAAAAGGTATCATCCTTTCGCCCGGGACAGTCTACAAAAAGAAAGAGAGAAAAACATCCGTTGACGGGGAAAATATATTGCGGGGGATGTGGATATGCGGTCGTTTATTCACCACAAAAAAAGAAAAGCAAGATAGCTCCTCATTTTTGGTGCACAAAGCACTCTGTGCTCCAGATTCCAGACTGCTGTACTTGTTTTAGAGCTGATATTTTGGAGGAAATCGTGTTAGCAGAACTTTATAAAGAACTGATGCATCACGGAGACTTGCTGAGCCAGAGTGAAAGCCTTCAGAATTTCCAGAAAAAAGAATTGAAAAGATGGGAACAGGTATTAAAAGATTGCAGGGAAAAATACAGGGAGTTGAATTCAAAGAGAAATGCTTTGTATGAACGGTATGCGGAAAAACTGATTGGGCCAGAATCCTATCGCAGTTATGTGGATAAGATTGATTTGCAGATGCAGGAAATATCAACTACTATGAAAGAGGCAGAAGAGGCTGTTGGCAGGATTAAGGAGGAATATGCTCAGCCGAAGATGGATATGAAAGAGATTATCCGATTTTCAAAAATGGAAAAGCTGACACAGGAAATGGTGGATATATTTATCAAAAGGGTTACAGTGTACCGGGATAAAAGAGTGGAGATTGAGTGGAACTATACATGGGGAGAAAATCTGTGAACTGTTCTTGA
>CALDJI010000061.1 GCA_937901805.1 uncultured Clostridia bacterium
CGATGGATATGATAATCCATCGGTCTTTTTGGCAGCGGTTTTACGCACTAATCCGGCTGCTGAAAGCTCTTCCTATGGGAGATCCAATCCAGAATATCCTGATAGATTTCCGACCGGTTTATCTCATTCAGCAATTCATGGCGTGCGCCTTCATAGAGTTTGCAGTACACATTCCTGACGCCGGCGCTGATCAAGGTTTGATAGACATAAGAAACCCCTTTTCCATAATCCCCTACCGGATCCATGTCCCCAGAAATCAGGAGGGTCGGCAGATTCTTTGGATAAGTGGAAAACCACTCCGGATCATTACATTTGAGCAACAGGGTAAAGAGATCTCCAAATGCAGAAACTGTAAACGTAAAATTACAATAGGGATCGACCGCATAACGGTCAACAATCTCCCTGTCCCGGGTAAGCCAGTCATAGTTTGTCCGGTGTTCATTGCGCTTATTATAGGAACGGAATACCAGCTGCTGTATCCATGGACTGCGGTACATCTCCCCATGCCACCGGCTTTCCAGGGCCGCAAGCTTCTTCCCAGCGCGTGCACCTGGATTTGGGCCGGAAGTCCCGCAGAAAATCGCTGCGTCCAGTTCCTGGCCGTATTTGATTACATAATTACGTGCAATAAAAGAACCCATACTATGGCCGAAAAGCAAAACCGGCAGACCGGGATATTTCATTTTCATCATATTGGTCAGTGTATGCAGGTCATCGACCAAGAATTTTTCCCCGCCCTGTTTTGCAAAATATCCAAGCCGTTCCTTGGAGGAAGCGGAAGCCCCGTGACCCAAATGATTATTGGCGCAAACAAAAAAGCCGTTTTCCGTCAAAAATTTTGCAAAGTTTTCGTAGCGGTCAATATATTCGCACATTCCATGGGAAATTTGAATAATCCCGCGCGCGGGTTTTTCTGGCTGCCAGATTTTCGCTACAATCGCGTCAATCCCGTTAGTACTCGGATAAAAGATATCACAGGTACGCATGGTAAAACCTCCTCTTATCTCTGTGCGGCAACTCCGGGAGAGGAATGAATATTTTGGATTTCATTGTTGCTGGACACCGTATAGAAGTAAACTTTCGGAAAAGATTTCCAAAGCTTCGCCATAAACACACTGTTGTCTTTTGGGGCACCTGTAATGACATGTTCCGCATGGTATTCCCGAATACAGTCTGCCATGGCGGAAAAGGGATGCTCCGCATTCAGAATATTCATAGACGCATTATGATCCATAGAAACCGTATACAAATGTTCAAGTGCAGTTCGATTCAGTGATTCGATGTTTGCTGAGACGATATTGATAACAAGCAACTCTGTCTGTGATAAATC
>CALDJI010000062.1 GCA_937901805.1 uncultured Clostridia bacterium
AATCGAACCCACTGCCGGGAGCCCTGTAACCATCTTCCTGTTTCATCTTTCAGACGGCGCAAATTATAAAATTACTTATTGTGAAGACGGAATCTTGAAATTCCCTGCGGAACAGCTTGACGGCTGTACGTCCGTCTGTATAGGAATTTTTTGGGAAAAATTACAAAAATACGAACCCGTTTCTATCAAAGAAAGCGAACTGCCATAACGAAAATCATTTCCAGTTATCGGTCATCCAGCCGCGAATGGAGACCGCTTTTACCTAATTTCACAAGTAACAGGCGGCATGGAACGGCGTTCGTCCACTGCAACACCATAAGAAAGAAGGAAAAAACATGTTTTTTTACGCTGGCTTTAAACCGTTTGCTCCTACATCTTCTGTAAAGACAAGGTTCTTCATTCAACAATCCGACATACCAAAAGGAGCATTCTTCAATGAAAATTTCTACTCTTTCTCTTTTACGGCAAAATCAAGATTTTGCACGTTCGACCGCAGCCCCGATTCTTTATCGCCGCAGCCCCGCTGCTTCACAGGAGCTCCTGTCCCGCTATCCGCTTGAAAAAATTGCCGGGACTGGAGATAATCTTTCTAAAGCCATTCATGTGATGGAATGGCTTTCCCAAGGAATCCGGCACGACGGCGCCTATGGAAACGGAGATCGCCAGGAAGCTCTGACCCTGCTGTCCACATACTATGGAAAAGAAAAGGGGATTAACTGTCTGGCTTTGTCCATCATCTTGTCAGAGTGCTGTCTGGCCTTATTCATCCCAGCCCGCGTAGTCTATATGATGCCCTATGAGACGGATGACACAGACAATCATGTTGTAACGGAAATTTATTGGAACACCCAAAAACGCTGGGTGATGCTGGATCCAACCTACTGCTGCTTTACATCCGATCAGGCAGGCACGCCTCTTTCCCTGCTAAAAATCCGAAGCTGCCTGTGCAACGGCCGGGACATCCGTTTTTCTGAAAGTATCTGCTACAACGGGGAACGATCGCTGGATCTGGAGGATATCCGGCAGTATTATATTAAAAACCTCTTTTTTCTCCGCTGCCGCTCGATTCAGGAATTTGGCAGTCATCTTCACTATGGGGATGTGGTTGAAATCGCCCCAAATGGATTTGACGTCCACAGCCGGATGGTGGAGAACCTCCGGTATCGGATTGCCGCGTTCGGGTCCTTCCCAATCTTAGAAGAATGGCTTGCCCATGAATTGCAGCTGCAAAATCGTTTTCTCTCCCCTGTACGGTTTTATCAAAACGGAACGATTGCATAATAAATAAAAAACCTCCGGCTTCGCCGGGGGTTTTTCATATGCGGGCAAAGCCCTATAATCCTAGCAGGCACGTCAAACGTGTAATACGGTCTGCCAGCTTGCGCAAGGACTATTACTTGCCCCCGTAAAAACGGGCCGAGTTCACTCATCGTAAGTTGTTCGCCCAGCTGCTCCTCTTCCAGCTGGTTCTTGATGTACTCCGCAATTCGGCTTTCGTTCTTTCCTCCCGTATCCACATAGTACCCTCTGCACCAGAACTCTCTGCTCCGATACCTGTATTTGAGCTCAACGAATTGCTCATACAGCATTGCGCTGCCTTGCCTTTCAGATACCCCAT
Organism: uncultured Clostridia bacterium; assembly: GCA_937901805.1. Lineage (GTDB taxonomy): Bacteria > Bacillota > Clostridia > Oscillospirales > Ruminococcaceae > Pseudoruminococcus_B. The sequence continues at coordinate 1,619 of CALDJI010000062.1, forward strand.
GAAACTCGACACTGACCGCTTCGGCGGTATCTCAACCAGCATATGGTCTGGGCATACTTCTGCTTCAACTATTCTCACCCCTTTTCATTCGCATAGTTGTCTCATTATCTTTCCTATGCAATAAACTATTCATGTCATTCAGGCTCATTCTGAATGTCCTCCTTTTGCTTTTTTGGTGCATTTGGCAGACCGCATCTTCATGATAGCAAAAGGAGTTTTTATTTCTTCCTCTTCGCTTAAGTTCTTTTGAACCACTCGCTAGGCGAGTGGTTTTCCGTATACAAAAACCCCCTCTTTCTTTTAAAAGGAGGGGGTTCTCTTTCCTGTCCCAAGCCGTTTGCTTGCTAAAACTGCTTTTTTTGAAAAATCCGGATGGAAACCAGGCAGGATACTATCATAAATACAAATCCCGCCAACGGGGAGACGCTGAACAAAGTGAAAATTGTCCGCTCACTGATGGACAACTCCCATTCCATATCCCCTGACAAAAGAAAGATCAGCAGGGCCGGGGACACATTCCAATCAAAATAATCAGTATTCTTGCTTTTTCCGCTCCAAATTTGTAGACCAGAGGGATCATCAGGGAAACGATGACCATCCCAAGCGCTGTACAGAGCAAAGTAGACGCTACACTTTCTACCATATCCGTGTTTTCCGGAAACACAAAACGGAAAATCAGGTTGAGTACGGCAACAATCCCCATGCCAATCCCCAGAATGCAGCAGGACAAAAGATATTTTTCTATAACCTGTACCTTCCGGGATACAGGAAGCGTGATAGAATATTCCGAAAAATGCGACATATCGTCGTAACTGATGGTGTTCACCGTCATCATCAGCCCCATAATCAGAATCACTCCCGCTGCAAAAGCTACTGTTTTCATGGAAATGGAGACAACCAGAAAGAAACCGGCCATCACAAGCAGAATCTTTCCATAATTGCTGAGCAGACGAAAATCCTTTTTCAGCAGTCCAATCATACCAATTCCCCTTTCACATAAAACAGCATAATGTCTTC
>CALDJI010000063.1 GCA_937901805.1 uncultured Clostridia bacterium
CCCGTAAAGCCGCCAGCCGGCCCAGCTTATAGGCAACGTGCGTGATGCTCTGGGCGTTCTGATAATAATAGTAAAGTCTTTCCTCCAAATAGGCCACCTGCTTTGCACGGTAATAGAGTTTGTAAGTGGTAAACTCATCCTCGTGCAGGCAGCCCTCCGGATATCTGATCCCCTCGAATAAATCCTTTCGGTAGAGTTTGGCACAGGCGATGATTGTCATTCCCAAACTAGAGTCATACATCTTTTCCAAAGCCTGTTCCCTGCTGAATACCTGGCAGGGAACCTGGGATTGTATGGTCTGGAAAGACGGCTTTCTCTCTGCGGTCGTAAGATAATTGCAGCAGACGATTTCACATTGCCGTTCTTCGGCGGTTTGCAGCAGAAGTTCCAAGGTTTGAGGGTGAAGGTAATCATCACTGTCCAGGAAAAACAGGTATTTCCCGGCCGCAATTTCCATTCCCGCGTTCCTCGCAGAGCTGAGACCGCCGTTTTCTTTATGGATGACACGAATCCGTTTATCTTTTGCCGCAAGTTCCTCACACATCTGTGGGCAGCGATCTGGGGAACCGTCATCCACTAGGATGATTTCAAAGTCTCCCATTGTTTGATTCAACACAGAAGACACACACTCCTGTAAATATGCTTCCACTTTATAAACCGGTACAATCACGCTGATTTTCATAAGCAGATACCCTCTATCTTGTGTTTTTCTCTTTTTTTGCTGTCCATACCAAATAACAGCCGTAGGCAAGCAGGATGGACATATAGAAAGAGGCATTCGGCCGGCGCAGCATCCCCGCTGTAAATATCGCTGTAAAAAGCGCCATACAAAGCCCAACCAGCACGCAGATAAATTCCACAGAAAAGACCTGTTTAAAAGAGCGGATCAGATGATACAGGAAGTAGATGATAAACCCGGCGGTAAACGCCAGATACAGTGAAAATCCTACATATCCATACAGGAACAGGATTCCCAAAAAATCATTTTCCGAATCATAGTTCTGGCTTCCGCACAACTCCATATTGTAGTGCATACCAAACATCTTTGTCAGTAAATCCTGTTGCCCGAACAAAATAAAGTTATAGTTGTTCTTGGTGATGCGGGCATTTGACAGTTTTCCCATATCCGTAGTGTAGTCTGTCTGCTCCAAAACGGCTTCCAACCCAAATTTTTCCACCATGGGCGCATAGGTTTTAATCCCCATATAAAGCTGATAATACTCGCCGTAGTAATTACTATCCGGATCCAGAGCATCCGGTTTTTCCTCCTCTGGAGGAGTCTCAAACTGGTCGTCGATCTCCCCCTGCTCCTGCACCACAAAGTCATTGTGACTTGAGTTGGTCCGGTTCATGGGAGAGAACGGATAGAAGACAATGCAAAGCGCTGCCAAAACAACAGGGATGACATAATAAAACCACTGTTTGGATTTGGCAAAAATCAAAGCGAGTAAAAAACCGCCTGTAAACACAAAAATAGAAAAATAGGTAATTTTTGTGCCTGTTAGAAAGAGATGCGCATAGCAGACAACCCCTGCACACAGGAAGAGCAGTTTCTTTCCGCTTTGATAGGCAAAATACAAGACAATCGGAATGATCATTGCAAGGACAGCGGACTGTGCATTCCCCGTATAAAACCATCCTTTAATCCCTACGCCTGTATTAGTATAAGTATGGGGATCTGTACCGGTAATAATAGACAGTATTACCACAAATAAAATCAACCCATAGTTTATCAAAAATGCCTTTTTAATGGGAGGTTTTTCCGTTCCATAAAAGCGAAAAATAGAAAGAAATGCCAGGGTAAATACAATTGGCTGGATCAACCGGAAGTAATTGTTCAGGTCAACCATCAGATCCGGATACCCAATACGGATACAGTTCAGGTAATGCACCACCCAAAAGACGCCAAGGATTCCGGCCAAAATAAAGTACATCTTTTTCTTCCGGCTGACAAGAAACCCAATCAGAGCGGTTGCAAAAAATAAAAACGTCCGCAAAACAAGCATCATGGCAGTGCCATGCCCAAGCTCTGTCAGCCAATACGAGGCAACATCCATGATTGGCTGCATGGCAAACAGGAACAGCAGAAACCAGTTTACGAATTGCAACTGCCTGTGTTCTTTATTTTCGATTGTCTTTTCCAAAACTGTACCTCCTGCTAAAACGAAATGATTTGTATGGATGGCTTAGCATAAAATCTGTTCCCAAAGCTGCATAATATGATCCTTGTCATATTGTTTCGCATTTTCCTTGGCATTTTCGCCAAAAGCAGTGCGAATCTCTTCATTTGCAGCCAAAGCGACCAGTTTTTCACAAAACCCTGCCAGATCCCCATCTTTAACAAGAAATCCATTTTTTCCCTCTGTAAGAATGGCGCGAGGACCAACCCTTACATCAAAGGCTACAGCAGGCAGCTTACAGGTCTGTGCTTCTACCAGAACAAGACCAAACGACTCTGTGAAAGAAGTCATCGCATAAATTTTGGATAATGCCATTTCCCGCAAAACCTCATCATGGGGAAGTGCTCCGGAAAAACAGACGGAATTCTCTATACCAAGAGATTTCGCCTTTTCTTTAAGCGGTTCCATTTCTTTCCCTTCCCCGATAATCTTCAGCGTCCAGCCAGGAAGTTGCATGCTGGATTTCTGCCAGATAGTAAGCAGCCGATCAAATCCCTTTTCCGGGGATAATCTACCTACTGCAACCACCTGGTTTTTCCTCTCAGGCCAGGGACCTTGGTATGGGTTCTCGATAAAATTGGGGATTGTCAGGCATTTCATATGTGAATTATGGCCTTTTATAAACCCCTGAATCTCTTTTGTATTTTGCGGTGTTAACATTAAGAATTCATCAATATTTTCATAATGTTTCTGAAAATCAGAAATCAAATTTCGGTCAAAGGCATGGTCATGATGCAGTTGGGCAATTTTATGCACACCTGGACGGCCGTATTTGGAAAGCAATACAGAATGTTCATTCCGAGTGGAGATAATCGTACCCTCTGTGATTGCAGAAAGTGCCTGTTTCATCGTTTTTTTCTTCAGAAAAAGCACTTTAAGTGCATAGATCCCTTCGCGCAGAACAGAAAATAGCTTTTTTTCCCGGATTGCCTGCCGAAAATCCTCCCGGTTGGGATGGACATCTGTTAAATAACGGATTTTGACATCCGGGGACAATGAGTAAACAGGTTCCCCCAGATGATAGGTACACAAAATTTCCACTTCCGCCCCCCTTTCAGCAAAGGCGTTTGCAAGAGATGCAATCATCATCTCAACTCCGCCGTGCTTCATATGAAGGCTTGTAATATAGATTTTTTTGTGTTCCATCGACATGAGAGGACCCTTCTTTGCATTAAGATATCAAACTAGGAGGCCAGATTATTTTTGAAACCGTTCAATAATACTATCAACAATGCGTTTGCTTGCCAAGCCATCCCCATAAGGATTTTCCGCCTGGCTCATCCGCTGATACTCGGCAGAATCGCTGAGCAGTTCATCCACCAGCTCAAAAATACGCTCTTCATCCGTACCCGCCAGTTTTAGGGTGCCCGCCTGAACGCCTTCCGGGCGTTCTGTCGTATCCCTGAGCACAATAACCGGTTTATGCAGGGAAGGGGCCTCTTCCTGAATACCGCCGCTGTCTGTCAAAATCAGATACGAGCGGCCGAGCAGGTTATGGAAATCCACCACTTCCATTGGTTCGACCAAACGGATACGGTCGCTGTCCCCAAAGATTTCCTTTGCAGCCTGCTGGACAAGCGGATTCAGATGGACAGGATACACCATTTTGACATCGTCATATTTTTCGATGGCGCGCTTGATCGCCTTAAACATCCGTTTCATCGGTTCCCCAAGGTTTTCCCTTCTATGTGCGGTGAGCACAATCAAGCGGCTGCCTGCCGCCCAATCGAGCAGTTCACTGCTGTAATCGTCACGAACCGTTGTCTTCAGGGCGTCAATCGCGGTATTGCCAGTCACGATGATATCCTTTTCCGCCTTACCTTCCCGCAGCAGGTTTTCCCTGCTCTGCTGTGTCGGAGCAAAATGAAGATCCGCCATTGCGCCGACCATCTGGCGGTTCATCTCCTCCGGATAGGGGGAATACTTATTATAAGTACGCAGCCCTGCTTCCACATGGCCGATCGCCACCTGGTTATAAAATGCCGCAAGCGCCCCGGAGAAAGTGGTCGTCGTATCGCCGTGAACTAAAATAATATCCGGGTGTTCTTTTTTTATTACTGCCTCCAAACCGCAGAGGACACGGGATGTAATATCAGAGAGGGTCTGTCCCTGTTTCATAATATCCAAATCATAATCCGGAACAATTTCAAACGCATGCAAAACCTGATCCAGCATCTGGCGGTGCTGTGCTGTGACGCAGACAATCGTGCGGATTTCCGCTCTGGACTTGAGTTCTTTTACTAGGGGAGCCATTTTAATCGTCTCCGGCCTTGTTCCAAACACTGTCATGACCTTAATCTGTTCACCCATTGTATTTTTTCTCCTTTTTCATCCCGCGCACTTTCCAAAGGAAGCGGACATTGCTGCGATAAAACCGTTTGATGCGTTTTGGTTCTTTGATAATCCGGTAAAGCCATTCCAAATTATGGTTTACAAAAAAACGCGGCGCTCGCTTTTTTGTCCCACTGATGACATCGAACGAGCCGCCAACGCCGACAAAAATTCCCTTTTCTGCTTTGGAAAAATGCCGGTCAATCAATAATTCCTGTTTAGGGATTCCAAGAGCAACCAGCACAATATCCGATTTCAGCCGTACTGCTTCTTCTAAGATTTCATCCCCATTGCCATGATATCCATCATAGTGCCCGCAGATATGGATTCCTGGATATTCCCGATGGAGTTTTTCGACAAGGGCTTCCATAACCTCCGGCTTTGCGCCATACAAAAAAAGATCCTTTCCTTTTTTATCTGCTTCTTCAAATAAAAAAGTGACCAGATCTACACCGGTAATTCGCTGCGTGAGTGGAATCCCCAGAATATTGGCAGCTTTGACAACGCCGATTCCATCCGGAACGATGACGGTATCCTCTTTTACCAGAATCGAATGGAAATCTTGATTATCCTGTCCAATCATCAGAGTCTCCGGATTTGCCGTTACTACAAATCTCTTTTTTTCTTCATCCAGACAAGTCCCGATTTCTGAAAAAAACTCTTCTTGTGATCCTCGATAAATTTTAGAAAAATATTCATTCATTTATGGTACCCCATTTGTTTACATATAATTGTACAATCAAATCCCCCGCGCACGAACACCGCCGCAGAAAATCCAAATAAAAATCATCTATAAATTATATCGTATTCTCCAATCCAATTCAACAAAATCCGGGGATTTTTTTACCGACTGGGTGATTTTCCAGCATTATGGGTTCGAAAATCACAGAAAATGGAACTGTTTACGGATGGAATCACAAAAGAAAAAACCCAGAGCCCGACTAAGGCTCCAGGCTTTTCCTGGTTGGGATGGCTGGACTCGAACCAGCGGAATGACGGAGTCAAAGTCCGTTGCCTTACCACTTGGCTACATCCCAGAATAACAAAAGAGGCATCCACCCGCACATGCGGACGGGTGCCTTTTCACTTGTCCCGCACAAGCGGTAAAAAATGGGGTGGATAGTCGGATTCGAACCGACGGCCTCTAGAGCCACAATCTAGCGCTCTAACCAACTGAGCTATACCCACCACATATTTGGTGCGCCAAGAGGGACTCGAACCCCCGGCCTACTGCTTAGAAGGCAGTTGCTCTATCCAGCTGAGCTATTGGCGCCTATCCGGTTCCATTTTTTTAAATAAAAAAATGGAGCGGGTGATGGGAATCGAACCCACACAACCAGCTTGGAAGGCTGGGATTCTACCATTGAACTACACCCGCATCTCTTAGCGACGGGTTACATTTTATCATATAACCCGCCGCCTGTCAATAGGTTTTTCTCAGATTTCTATTCAGTCTGCAAGGACTGTTAATTTTCCATTTTGCTGCGTCAATTTTATCAGCTGGATGGATTCCTCCGCACGGTCAATCAAAAGCGCGGCAATGGCGTCTTCCGCCTCTTTACGGATAATCCTGCGGATATCCCTTGCCCCGCTCTTATTGCCATACGCTTCTTTTGCAATGATATCCAAAACGGAACCCTCGTAATCAAAGCGAATTCCCCGCTCTTGAAGCGGGCCCTTGAGTTCGTCGAGCATAATGGCGGCAATCTTTGCAAAATCGGATTCATCCAACGCACGGAATACTACGATCTCATCGACACGGCTTAAAAACTCCGGACGGAGGAACGCACGCAGACCCTTCATGGCATTTTCTTTGGTAACATCTGCGGTATTTCGGTTAAAACCGACGCCATTTGCCGCATGATTAGAACCCGCATTGGAGGTCATGACAATCACAGTATTCTCAAAATTGACCACCCGGCCGTGCGCATCGGTGATCTTGCCCTCATCGAGGATTTGCAACAGGATATTCATGACATCCGGGTGTGCCTTTTCAATTTCATCAAAAAGGATGACCGAATAAGGCTTGCGCCGGACTTTTTCCGTAAGCTGCCCGGCTTCATCATAGCCGACATATCCCGGGGGTGAGCCGACAATCCTGGAAACCGCATGTTTTTCCATAAATTCCGACATATCCAAGCGGACTAATCTGCACACGGCTGCGCTTGATCGCTTTGGCAATCAGATCAATCGCCTCATCCTGTCCGATAATTTTTTTCCGAAGAGCGTCTGACAAATGGGCGACTTTTTTGAGTTCATTTTCCTGGATTTTGGAAGCCGGAATCCCCGTCCACAGTTCTACTACTTTCGCAAGATCATCCAATCCCACCTGGATGCCGGAAATCTGCAGTTCCATCTGTTTTGCAGTTTCCCGGGTGCGCAACAGTTCTGCTTTTACCTCAGCAAGTTTTTGATAATCGACCTCTTTTGCCTGTTCTAATTCCTCTTCCTGCCGGGTCAATTCGTGCATCTTGGCGTTGACCTTATCGTAATCCGTCAGTTCCTGATGGCGCAGAGAACAGCAGGCACAGGCTTCATCCAGCAAATCGATAGCCTTGTCCGGAAGATAGCGATCCGTGATATACCGCTCGGACAGGCGTGCCGCCTGCTGGAGCACCCTATCGCTGACATGGACGCGGTGATGGCCTTCATAGTACTGCTTTATCCCCTTGAGCACTTCCACGGTTTCCTCAATCGTCGGTTCATTGACCGTAACCGGTTGGAAACGTCGTTCAAGCGCGGCATCTTTTTCAATATATTTGCGGTATTCATTGAATGTGGTTGCGCCGATCACCTGAATTTCCCCGCGGGAGAGCGCCGGTTTCAGGATATTCGCCGCATTCATGGAACCTTCCGAGTCTCCGGTGCCAACAAGATTATGGATTTCATCAATAAAGAGGATGATATTCCCTTCGGCTTTCACCTCCTCTATCAGACCCTTTACGCGGCTTTCAAACTGTCCGCGGAACTGCGTCCCTGCAACCAGCGCTGTCAAATCCAGCAGATAAATCTCTTTTCCGCTCAGGCGAAACGGGATGTTCCCCTGCGCAATCCTTAGGGCAATCCCCTCCGCAATGGCAGTCTTGCCGACGCCAGGTTCCCCAATCAGGCAGGGGTTATTCTTTGTACGGCGGGACAAAATCTGCACCACACGGTAAATTTCCTTATCTCTGCCGACAATATTGTCGATTTTGCCCTCCCTTGCACGCTGGGTCAAATTGGTGCAGTAGTTTTCCAAAAATTTACGTTTTTTATTCTTCCTGTTTTTCTCCTTCTCCTGCTTTTCTTCCCCGCTCCTGGCGTCCTGCGGCTGAGAAGAAGGGACGTCCTTTCCAAATAAATTCTGTAAAAACGGGAAGGTCTGAGCGCCGCCGGGTTCAAAGCCCTCTTCCCCTTCCGGGAGATCTTCCCCGTCCTGGGGCATCAGGCCCATGAGCTGGCTGCTCATATTTTCCAGATCTTCATCCGTTACACCGAGCTGTTCCATCATATCATTGACCGGCTTAATCCCGAGTTCTTTTGCGCATTTCAGGCAAAGACCCTCGTTCTTCGTCTCGCTTCCATCCATTCGGGAAACAAAGACGACCGCCATTCTCTTTTTACACCTTGAACAAAGCATTGAGTACCCTCCATCCGCGCCGAAGCAACAGGCGCCCGGGGCATCGCACCCCATTTTCTGTATCATAAACATGCGAAAGCATCTTGTTTGCGGCAAAATACCGATTTCCATTATACGCATAGAATATTTCTGTTTTACGGGAAAATTGTAAATATTTTTTTCGTTCCCCGCTTTATGTCTGAATCAGAGGATTGCAGTGGTAGATCCAACCAAACAACCAGGAGTTTTCCACCGTCTGCTGACTGAAAAAGCCGTCCGGTGATCCAAATACCATAAGAAGCATGGAAAAAACCAAACTGAGTACCACAAGCCAAAATGCCGCGTTAAAAAAACCAAGTATCATCCCCAAGAGCTGGTTTAATCCCCCAACAACTGGAACACGATTCACAGCCTGCAAACTTCTTCCAATCAAACGGAAGACCAGCAGACACAGGGAAAACAAAATGACGAAGGCAATCGCCGCGACCAGCCCTTTGACCGACGGGCCAAAGACCTTGTCCGTCAACAGAACGGCCAATTCACTGAAATCCCCATTCAGCGAATGCAGGATCTGATCCGTACTGATTTGCAGAGAAGAGAGATCAAACATGTTGGCCACAATACCGAGCAAACCTCCCAGTGTTGCAAGAACCCCCTGCAGGGAATCCACCAACTGCGCTGCCCCATGCTCTTGTATTGCCGACAACACAGAAGAGGCAATTTTTTCTCTCAAAAAACTATCATAAATCCAATCCGCCAGCAGACCGGACAGGAAACCGGCTATGATCAGGGAAGCCAATCCTCCAAGAAGTAAAATCAGGGATTTTAAAAAGCCATCATGCTTTCCCTTAAAAATCCCGCCCAGCACAAGCAACACAACGGCAAGATCCAACAAAATCGAAGACCATGTCATAGTCATTTCCTCCCGAAATCAAGACTGGGGGCTTTCCACAGCTTCCGGCTGTACCTGTTCCAACGAAGAAAGGGTGCACAAAAATACTTTTCCCGAAACCGCAGTGATTTTATGGGCACTCCCATCCACTGTCTGCTGTCCCAGCAGATTCCCAGACAAATCATAACAGGACAGGATTTCAGAAAGCACATAGATTTTATCCGAATCCAGATAAATATCCCTTACATCGGAAACCGGGATGCTTGTTTTCTGACGGCATCCGTTATCTAAAACCACCAGATTTTTCTCCCGGTTATTGGCATACTGCTGCAAGACAACGCCGTGATACTCCCCAGAGGATTTTGCAAAAAGGACTGGGGAGTTATCGCCATAGGCATATTCCCCGCTGATATCCCCCTTTGTTTTCATGGTCAAACATTTTTCATCCGCCATGGCAAATACCTGACCGGACGAATAGTCTGTTGACAAAACCAAAGAATCGGGAATTTCCGTTCTGGCAAGCGGTTCCTGCTTATCAAACTGGAAAGTGTACAGCACGGAAAGCTTTTCACCATTGGAAGTCCCAATACAATTGACAACCGCACCTTTGCTGTTTGGATAGAAATCCAAAGAAAGGATTTGATAATCAGAAGTATACCACTTAAAAATTTCCGTTTGTGTCGTATCGTAGACGGAAAACTGTGAACCAAAGGAAGTTGCCTCCAGCGCAAGGCCCAGATAGCCGTCTCTGGATACCGCGGCATAGACGATGGACTGCTCCAATTCCCGCTCCTGCACAATGCGGTTTTTTGTCACCACCGAGACCTTGCGTCCTCCTGCATCATACAGCAGGGCATAGGAACCGCTGATATGTACCTGCGGTTTATTAAACCCATGTTTATAGTTGAGCGTGGTTTTCCCACTGGCAGAATAAACCGTAAACTCCGTATCCGTTAAAACGCCGATAGATCCGTCAAAAGAATAGACTTCCCTCGGCTCCCCTCCCGACAGGGCAATGCCCCCATCCTTGGAGGAACTGGAGCCAGAGGAGTCAAAATCCAGTTCATTCTGCTGGAGGTCTGGAAGCCCTTCCCCAGCCTTCAGATATTTTTCATAGACAAATACACTGCCTGCCGCAGCCGCAATGACCAGGACAATGATTATAAGAGTCCGCAGCATCCGCTTTCGGTTCCTGCGTTTGCGCTCTCTCCGCAAATCTGTGATGGTGGACATTTTTTCACCTCCTGGATGGGATTTCAAATTCTTCCTGGGTATAAAAAACACGGTTTAAATATAATCCATGAGCAGGGGCGGTCACGCCGGCTCGGCTGCGGTCGCGGGATTCTATAATCTCCGGGATTTCCCGCACAGTAAGCTTTCCCTCTGCTACAGCCAGCAGGGTTCCCACCATAATCCGCACCATATTATAGAGAAAACCCGTCCCACGCACAGTAAAAACAACCAGATCCCCATCCCGCCGGACACCCGCATCTGTAATTGTCCGCACGGTATCCTTTACGCTGCTGCCAGCGGAACAAAATGCAGAGAAATCATGGGCGCCCACAAACCCTTTCGCCGCCCTGTCCAGCAGCTTCTCATCCAATGGACAGCGGTAGTGGTACTTCAAATGCTCGAAAAAGGGATCGCGCACCGGGGAATTATGGATAAGATAGCAGTATTCTTTGCCCACCGCATGGTAGCGGGCATGAAAATCCTCCGGGACTTCCCGGCACCTCGTCACCGCAATATCATAGGGCAGATGGGCGTTGAGCGCAGCAGGAAGGCGTCCCGCCGGGATTTTTGTATCCGTATGGAAATTAAAAAAGTATTCCCTGGCATGCACGCCGGCATCCGTCCGGGAACATCCGATGGTGGGGGAATCCTCCCCAGTCACCCGGAAAATTGCATCCATCAGCCTTGCCGCGACCGTATCGCCGTTTTTTTGTATCTGAAAGCCATGGTATGCGGCGCCGCAGTAGGAACACCGCACAAGCAGATTACGCGCCAAAGTTAAATCACCGCCGGAATCAGGAAATTGGTTGCAATGACAATCCCCAAAGAAAGAAGCAGCACCGCAGACGCGACGGCGTCCACCGCACCGAGTTTCATCTGTCGCATTCTGGTGCGCCCGGATCCGCCGCGGTAACAGCGGCATTCCATCGCGAGCGCCAATTCATCCGCGCGACGAAACGCGGAGACAAACAGGGGAATCAAAATCGGGATCAGGGATTTGACCTTCTGCATCAGGTTGCCGGAATCCAAATCCGCGCCGCGCGCCTTCTGTGCGCTCATGATCTTATCCGTCTCTTCGATGAGCGTTGGGATAAAGCGCAGGGCAATCGTCATCATCATGGCAAGCTCATGCGCCGGGAAATGGATTTTCTCCAGGGGTTTGAGCAGGCTTTCAATCCCGTCCGTCAGGGTAATCGGGGAAGTCGTATAGGTCAGCAGGGAAGTCCCTGCAATCAGGCAGACGATACGCACCGCCATAAACCCGGCGGTATACAGCCCCTCTTTATACAATTTAAAAATCCACCAGGAAAAGAGCGGCTGCCCCTCGCCCTGCACAAAAAACATATTGAGTACGGCGGTAAAAATCACAATGGGGATCACCGGCTTCAGGCTGCGCAGGATCATACGCATGGGGATTTTGGCAATCACATAGAGAAGCCCTGCAAAAACGACGGACAGTCCAAGCCCTACGACATTATTGGCAATAAACAGCATGACAATATACACAATTGTCAACAGGATTTTTGCGCGGGAATCCATCCGGTGCACCACCGAATCCCCGGGGAAATACTGGCCAAGCGTAATATCTTTAAGCATTTATTTCCCCTCCTTTACCTGTTTGGAAAGCCGGAGCAGTTCCCGTCTGCCCTGCTCCACGGTATAGATATTGGAAGAAACTGCAAGCCCCCGTTTTTTCAGCGCATAGAAAATCCTTGTCACCTGCGGGATATCCAGCCCAAGGGATTCAATTTCCTGCGCATGGGAAAAGACATTGTCCACCGTATCATACAGATAGACTTTCGCCTGATTCATCACAAGCACTTTCTGGGCATATTTCGCCGTATCCTCCATACTGTGGGAGACAAGCAGCACGGTGTTCCCCCTCGCCCGGTGATACTGGGAGATCTGTTTTAGGATCATCTCCCGTCCCTTTGGGTCGAGACCAGCCGTCGGTTCATCCAAAATCAGCACATCCGGGTTCATGGCAAACACGCCTGCAATCGCAACCCGGCGTTTTTGCCCGCCGGAAAGCTCGAACGGGGACTTTTCCATCAGATCAGAGGACAGCCCGACAAACTCCGCCGCTTCATATACCCGCCGGCGGATCTCCTCTTCGGAAAGGCCCATATTCGTGGGGCCGAAGGCGATGTCTTTAAACACCGTCTCCTCAAACAGCTGGTACTCCGGGTACTGGAACACAAGCCCTACCTGGAAACGCACCTTGCGGATATCGGTATCCTGCGCCCACATATCCTTCCCATTCAAGTAGATTTTTCCGGCTGTAGGTTTGAGCAAGCCGTTGAAATGCTGGATCAACGTGGATTTCCCGGAACCGGTATGGCCGATGACCCCGACAAATTCCCCCTGCTCAATTTCCAGGGAGACATGATCCACCGCCGTCTTCTGGAACGGAGTGCCCGGGGAATAGACGTAGCAGAGTTCCTCTGTTTTAATCACTGACATGTCCATCCCCTCCAATCCAGTTGACAATCGCATTCACGCACTCGTCCGCAGTTAAAATTCCATCCGGAAACGAAACACCCTCTCTTTGCAGCTCATAGATAAGCTCTGTTGCCTGCGGGACATCCAGCCCAACCTCTTTAAGAAGCCTGACATGGGAAAATACCTCGCGCGGGGTTCCATCCAGCAAAAGGCTCCCATTGTCCACCACGACGACGCGATCCGCCTGCACTGCCTCCTCCATATAGTGGGTAATGAGGACAATAGTAATCCCAAATTCCTCTTTGAGCTGTTTGATGGTCCGCAGCACTTCCTTGCGTCCCCTTGGATCAAGCATGGCGGTCGGCTCGTCAAGTACGATGCACTGCGGGCGCATGGCGATAATACCCGCGATCGCTACCCGCTGCTTCTGCCCGCCGGAGAGCTGGTGCGGCGCATGTCCCCGGTACTCGTACATCCCAACCGCTTGGAGCGCCTCGTCCACACGCCTGCGGATTTCCTTAGGCTCTATGCCGAGATTTTCCAGCGCAAAAGCGACGTCTTCCTCCACAATCGTGGCGACAATCTGGTTGTCCGGGTTTTGGAACACCATCCCCACATTCTGGCGGATTTCGTAGAGCTTGTCCTCCTGCATGGTATCAAAACCCGCGACAATCACTTTTCCCCCGCTCGGCAGCAAAATCGCATTAAAATGCTTTGCCAAGGTGGACTTACCCGATCCATTGTGCCCAAGCACGGCGACAAACTGCCCCTGTTCAATGGACAAATCAATGCCGTGCAGCACTTCGGCCAGCGTATCGTCCTCTTTCGGATAGCCGAACGTAAGGTTCTGTGTTTCAACAATTGTTTGCATTGGTCAAATTCCCTCTATCCTTGCGCAAAAAGGTGCCCGCCGGCATGGTCGAACCCATTTTGCGGTATTCATCTGCTATCGTTCAAATACAGCCGTGGAACCGCACGGCAAGATCCCGCCGCTGTCCTTGACTGGAAGGCCAATCTCATCTGCCCATACCGTGCCTTCATAAGAAGCGCCCACCGTCACCCTCAGCAGATAGGCCATGACTGAAGGGGAAAGGCCAGTGGTATAGGAATTAAGCAAAAAGAGCAGCGGATTATCGGAAAGCACCCTGGTACACAATTCCAGCAGCGGATAAATCTGATCCTCCAGTTTCCAGACCTCCCCGCCGGGCCCCCTGCCGTAAGAGGGCGGATCCATAATAACGACGTCATAGCGCCTTCCGCGCCGGATTTCCCGCTCGACAAACTTCTGGCAGTCGTCCACAATCCAGCGGATCGGATGTCCATCCAGCCCGGACAGCGCGGCGTTTTCCCTTGCCCACTGCACCATGCCCTTCGAGGCGTCCACATGGCAGACCCTTGCGCCGGCCTGAGCGCAGGCAAGCGTCGCGCCCCCGGTATAGGCAAAGAGGTTGAGCACACTGATTTCCCGTCCTGCACTGCGGATTTTTTCCTGCAAAAAGTCCCAGTTGACCGCCTGCTCCGGGAACAGCCCGGTATGTTTAAACCCGGTCGGGCGGATATGGAACCGCAGTTCCTTATAGGAAACCTGCCACTCTCCGGGCTTTTTCCTGTATTCTTCCCATTTTCCGCCGCCGGTATTGGAGCGGCGGTACCGGGCATGTGCTTTGTCCCAAAGCGGATCGGTATGGGGGGTATTCCAGATAATCTGTGGGTCCGGGCGGATCAGGAGGTATTCCTTCCACCGCTCCAGCTTTTCCCCGCCCGAAGTATCTAATATTTCATAGTCTTTCCAGTCCGTTGTAACTCTCATCAAGTGTTTCTCCTATTTATTTTTGAGGGATGATTCCGTCAAAGCTCTGCTGTCCCGGCATGACAAGCCCTAAATGCGAATAGGCGAGCGGCGTGACGCAGCGCCCGCGCTGGGTACGGCTTAAAAACCCGATCTGCATCAGGTACGGCTCATAGACGTCCTCCAGCGTGATCGATTCCTCCCCGATTGCCGCGGCAAGGGTGTCCAGCCCTACCGGTCCCCCGCCATACATGGTGATGATAGCTTCCAGCATTCTCCTGTCCGTGCTGTCCAGCCCCAGATCATCAATTTCCAGGCGATTGAGCGCTTCATGGGCGATTTCCTCCGTGATGGTTCCGTTGCCGATGACGTCCGCAAAATCGCGAACCCGCTTGAGCAGACGGTTGGCAATTCTGGGCGTCCCACGGGAACGGCGGGCAATTTCATACGCTCCCCTGCCGTCCACCTGCACACCGAGGATTCCTGCGCTCCTTGTTACAATCTCGCTGAGTTCCTCATAGGTATACAGCTCCAGCCGAAGCTGGATGCCAAAGCGGTCGCGCAGCGGGGAGGTAAGCTGTCCAGCCCGTGTAGTCGCCCCAACCAGGGTAAATTTCGGCAGATCAATCCGGATAGAGCGCGCCGCAGGGCCTTTGCCGATAATGATATCCAGCGCAAAGTCCTCCATCGCAGGGTATAGAACCTCCTCCACGCTGCGGGAAAGCCTGTGGATTTCGTCGATAAAGAGGATGTCGTTTTCATTGAGATTGGTCAGCAGCGCGGCCAGATCTCCCGGCTTTTCAATCGCCGGACCGGAGGTAATCCTCA
Source organism: uncultured Clostridia bacterium (assembly GCA_937901805.1). Classification (GTDB taxonomy): domain Bacteria; phylum Bacillota; class Clostridia; order Oscillospirales; family Ruminococcaceae; genus Pseudoruminococcus_B. The sequence continues at coordinate 15,294 of CALDJI010000063.1, forward strand.
CATTGACGTTCATCTCATTGGCAATGACCCCGGCAAGGGTGGTCTTGCCAAGTCCCGGGGGGCCGTAGAGCAGCACATGGTCAAGCGCCTCTGCCCGGCCCTTTGCCGCCTCAATAAAAATAGAGAGGTTTTCCTTCGCCTTTTTCTGCCCGATGTATTCGCGCAGGGTCTTGGGACGCAGGGTGTACTCGACATCGCTGTCCATGCCCTCGTATTCCGGGGAGACAATCCGGTTTTCAAAGTCCATTTCCTGTTCGTCCATCCATTACACCTGCCCTGCCAGTTGTTTTAATCCCTGTTTAATCATCTCTTCAATCGGCATATCCGGCGGGAGTTTTGCAATCACGGACGCCGCGTCCGCCTGTGCATAACCAAGCACCACAAGGGCGCTGACCGCCTCCCCTGCGTTGGAACTGAGCGCGCCGCCGGTGAACACCGCCGTATCCCCCACGCCTTTGACAATGTCGTCGTTTTTCACCTTGTCCTTGAGTTCCAGAATGATGCGCTGGGCAATCTTCGGCCCAATCCCCTGGCTGCGTGTCAGCGATTTGACATCGTTGGACGCAACGCACAGGGCAAAGCGCTCCGGGCTCAAATTCGAGAGGATGGAAAGCGCCGCCTTCGGGCCAACCCCGGAGACGGAAGTAAGCATTTTAAAGCAGTTTAACTCCGCCATTTCGTAAAACCCGAAGAGATCAATCGCATCTTCCCGTACATTCAGATGAGTGTAGACCGTCACCTCATTACCGGTGGCGGGCAGCTTGGATATAGTGGAAAGAGGCATCATACATTTATAGCCCACGCCGCCGCATTCCACCACGGCCATAGTTTCCTCTTTATGGATGAGGGTTCCTCTTAGACTGTAGAGCATTTTGCTTCATCCTCTTCTTTTTCTGCTGTTCATCATATAATTTTTCGTAATAATCTGCAAGCGCCTGTTTTTGGCTTTTCCCTTTGGTAGAACCGAGCAGACGCCCGACGCTGGCGTTCGACCCGGAAGAGTGGGCATGACAGATAGCCACCGCCAGCGCATCCGCCGTATCGTCCGGCTTGGGGACTTCTTTCAGGGAGAGCAGCACGCGGGTCATCTCCTGCACCTGCTTTTTGACCGCCTGTCCATAGCCGACAACCGACTGCTTGACCTGGAGCGGAGTGTATTCAAACACCGGCACCATCTGCTTTTTTGCGGAGAGCAGGATGACCCCCCTGGCCTGCGCCACATCGATACCGGTCTTCTGGTTTGTGGAGAAAAAAAGCTGTTCCACTGCCATAGCGTCCGGATGGTAACGGGAAAGCAGCAGGGTCATCTCGTCGTAAATGCGCTCCAGGCGCTCCTCAAACGGCATCCCGGCAGGCGTGGTAATCGCTCCGAAGTTTACCACTCGGAAATGGCTGTGTACATATTCAATGACTCCCCAGCCGACAATCGCATAGCCGGGGTCGATCCCGAGAATGACCATGAACCCAATATTCCTCCTAATGTCCCGTTTTCGATGGCAATATTTTCAACTAATAAACCTGATGGAAAAGGGGATCCCCTCCCCATATATAACAATTGAAACCATTATAGCATAAAACAGATGTTTGTGGAAAGGAAACTTCATCTTTCGTCTAATGATGTCAACTGTACCCCAATCAGAGAAAAAAATCGGTGCAATCTCACGAGGAGGACGGCTTATTTCCAGGGGGTTCCCGTATTTCCGGATTTTTACGTGATTTTGTCAACGGCAATTCGGACGCCAATGAGCCGCGGGCAAAGGAATGGGAAAAAGGCGTTTTCCAAGTCAGGGACAGGCTTTTCTCTATGAAATTCTCAATCTAAATACAAATTATACAAAAAAATTTCAAATCCATTTGCAATCTTATGACAAAAATCCCTATTGATTTTTTTGTTTAGACAAGCTATAATTTATAGCACAGTCCGGTGAGGACGGTGAATATGGACGATTAGCTCAGTTGGTATGAGCATTCGCTTGACGTGCGAAGGGTCACAAGTTCGAGTCTTGTATCGTCCACCAGGGGTGCTGTTCCTGCAATAGTGGGAGCGGCATTTTTTTGTCTGTTTTTACTGAACCCTACCGAAAATCCCCATTCTGCCCGGCCTCCTTTGCTAAGGAAACTTCGGAAAGTATCCCAACCTGAAATTGATACAAGGGCATCCCTGTTCGTCCCGCAGTATGCAAATCGACCTAAAATGAAAGGAACCTGGAATACCTGTCATCTATTCCTATGGAAGATATGGTTGAAGGGACGGGAGGATAAAGCAGTCCTGATAACCATCAGGAGCCAATGTGGATTCCGCAAGTCCTTTTCCCAATTTGGAAACAAATAGCAAATAAAATGTACTCCTCTCATTCCGGCAGGCAAGATTCTAGGAAAACAGGATAACTGGAGCAAAGCAGTTGTCGACAGACTGCAAAGGAGAATTTTAATCCCGATTAATGGATTGTCCAAAACAGCCCTCTCCATTTTCCTTCTGGAGAAAGCTTGCACTTTTGGAACGGATGTGGTATGTTAAACATACAATGCCAGTAGAATATTTTCAAATGCGTCTGATATGGAAAAAGTAACAACCACAGCCCTGGAAAGAGAACGGATGCCGAAGGCTGAAAGCATCCGTACAGGTGGGCCGGGAGTGAAATGCATCCATAGAGCACGCAGGGGGAACGGGTTTCCCAGTATCCCTGTGCGCAGTGAGCCGGCGTTATCTGGGCTCGTTTGTTCAAAAGTGACAAATAGGAGTGGAACCGCGGGTTTTCAGGCTATCTGAAATCGCCTCCGTACCGTCCGGAAAACCGGATGGATATGGGGGCGTTTTGTATTTTCTGCGGATTCCGCCAAGGAGGGCATGTATTATGTTTGAAACCATCCGCGCGGATCTCAACGCTGTACGGCAGAGGGATCCCGCTTCCCGTTCCCTGCTGGAGGCGGCGCTGCTCTATTCCGGGTTTCATGCCGTATTCTGGTACCGGGTCGCGCACCGGCTGCACCGCAGGCGGCTGTTCTTTCTTTCCCGGCTGATTTCCCAGACGGCCCGCTTTTTTACCGGGATTGAAATCCATCCCGGCGCAACCATTGGGAAAGGGCTGTTTATTGACCATGGAAGCGGCGTGGTTATTGGGGAAACCGCCATCCTGGGAGAGAATTGCACTCTCTATCAGGGCGTAACTCTGGGCGGAACCGGCAAGGATAAGGGAAAGCGCCACCCTACGCTGGGGAACAATGTCCTGGTGGGAGCGGGAGCAAAAGTGCTCGGCCCCTTCACCATTGGGGACAATGCCAAAATCGCCGCAAACGCCGTCGTCCTGGACGCGGTAGGGGCAAACTCCACCGCAGCCGGCGTGCCGGCAAGGGTTGTCCGCAAACACGGAAAGCGCGTTGGCTATGATCTGGATCAAATCCACATCCCAGATCCTGTTTCACAGGAGCTGTGCGCCCTGCGTTACCAGATAGAAACTCTGCAAAAAAGAATTTCCATACTTGAAGGAGAGAGAAAAAATGAAAGTGTTTAATACACTGACCAGGCAAAAAGAAGAACTGAAAACCATAGAACCGGGCAAAGTGCGCATTTATGCCTGCGGGCCGACGGTTTATAACTTTATCCACATCGGAAATGCACGGCCCATCTGCGTTTTCGACGTTCTGCGCCGGTACCTGGAATACCGTGGGTATGAGGTCAATTTTGTACAGAATTTTACGGACATTGACGACAAGATGATCCGCCGTGCAAACGAGGAAGGGGTCGCGGTTGCAGACATCGCCGAAAAATACATCGCGGAATATCAGAAGGACGCCGCCGGGCTCAATGTCCGGCCGGCGACGATCCATCCCAAGGCAACGGAAAACATCGACGCAATTCTCCACATCATCGGACAGCTGGTAGAAAAGGGATACGCCTACCCGCAAAACGGGGACGTCTATTTCCGGGCAAAGAAATTTGCAGAATACGGGAAACTCTCACACCAGCCGCTCGAAGATCTGGAAGCCGGAGCACGCATCGATGTGAGCGAACACAAGGAAAACCCGATGGATTTTGCCCTGTGGAAAGGCGTAAAGCCGGGCGAACCCTTCTGGCCTTCCCCCTGGGGGGACGGGCGGCCGGGATGGCACATCGAGTGCTCCGCCATGGCCGGGAAATACCTCGGGGATACCATCGACATCCACTGCGGCGGGCAGGATCTGATCTTCCCGCACCATGAGAACGAGATCGCCCAGAGCGAATGCGCCCACGGCG
>CALDJI010000064.1 GCA_937901805.1 uncultured Clostridia bacterium
GGGTGCTTATCCTGGCCGGAGAGGGGTGGCATCATGGCGTTGTCGGCATTGTGGCGGCAAAACTGGTTGAGAAATATGGAAAACCCTGTTTCCTTATCTCCTGTGAACATGGGGAAGGACGGGGTTCCGGCAGAAGCGTCGGGGAATTTTCCCTGTTTGACGCGCTTTGCGCTTGCGATGATCTTTTGCTCCGGTATGGCGGGCACATGCAGGCGGCAGGCCTGACGATAAAGACAGAAAAAATAGATGCTTTTCGCCAGCGGATTTTGGAATATGCCCGGCAGACGGGAGATTATATGCCGGTGTCCCAGCTAAAAATCGACAGGCTTCTCTCCCCTTCTCAGGCAACACTTGCGCTGATTCAGGAACAGCATCGTCTGGAGCCCTTTGGAAACGGCAATGAGGCCCCAGCTTATGGATTGATGGGATGCCGCTTGACCGGCATTTACCCGGTGTCCAATGGGAAGCATCTGAGACTGCGCCTCAGTGATGGGCAGGACAGCCTGTATGTGATGTATTTCCGTATGGAACAGGCGCAGTTTCCTTATCGGGTAGGGGATGTTTTGGACATTGTGATATCCCTCTCGCTCAACGAGTATCAGGGAGAGCAGCGTGTCAGCGCAGTGGTTCAGGATTTGCGTCTTACAACATTGGATGAGGATGGGCTGTTTGCTCCCAAGCAGATTTATGAAAAAATCAGGAGAAAAGAGCCGCTGACACAGGAGGAGCGTGAAGAGGCTCTCCCGACCAGGGAGGATGTGGCCGCAGTTTACCGGTTTATCCGATCCGCAGGACGGTTTGCCTATGATTATGATGTCTTGTATTCCCGCATGCCGAATGGACGGCTCAACTATTGCCGGACCAGGCTGTGCGCGGATATTTTAGGGGAAATGAAACTGATCCAGTTCCGCAAAGATCCCTGCATTGCTTATTTGGCGCCGATAGAAAATCCTGGGAAGGTGGATCTCAACCAATCAAAAGTATTGCAGTATGTCCGTGAGCGGGCATAGGCGGACGGCAGAAAGAAGGGAATGCTTATGGCAGCGGATTTGAATTATTTGTTGGATGTCATTGAAAAAAGCGGGCGCCAATATGATATTGAGAAGATAAAAAGTGCATACCATCTGGCAGAAAAAATGCATGAAGGACAAAAGCGCAGCTCCGGGGAGCCGTATATTATCCATCCGGTTGAGGTGGCGGTCATTCTGGTCGGCCTTGGGATGGACTCTGATACCCTGGTGGCCGGTCTTTTGCACGACGTGGTAGAGGATACTTCCGAGACGCTTGACGATATTGAACGCATCTATGGACATAACATTGCGCAGCTTGTGGATGGGGTCACCAAAATCACAACGCTGGATATCACTTCTTTGGATTCCAAAGAACAGCAGCAGGCGGAAAATGTAAGAAAAATGCTGCTTGCCATGTCACAGGATATCCGCGTTATCATCATCAAACTTGCGGACAGACTGCACAATCTCCGAACGCTGCAGTACCGTCCTCGTCATAAGCAGCTGGCCAAGGCGCGGGAAACAATGGAGGTCTATGCGCCGATTGCGCACAGGCTCGGTATCCGCGCCGTTAAGGAGGAGATGGAAGATCTCTCCCTGCGCTATCTGGATCCGATTGCCTACAGTGAAATCGAGACGGCGCTCAATTCAAAAAAGGACGAGCGCCTTGCCTTCCTTGAAAAAATAAAGGAACAGATTCGGGAGCGTATGAGCAAAGAGGGCAGCCATATCCACTTGGAAGGGCGTGTCAAGAGCGTTTACGGCATCTATCGCAAGATGTACCTTCAGGGGAAGGCGTTTGAGGAGATATACGATATTTATGCGGTGCGTATCATTGTGGACACAGTAGACGAATGCTATAACACCTTTGGGATTATCCATGATATGTACACCCCTCTTCCCAACCGGTTTAAGGACTATATTTCCACTCCAAAACCGAATATGTACCAGTCGCTCCATACCACGGTTATCGGGAAAGAGGGTATCCCTTTTGAAGTGCAGATCCGCACCTGGGAAATGCACCATACGGCGGAATATGGAATTGCGGCCCATTGGAAATATAAGGCCGGCCTGCAGGGAAAAGACAAACTGGAAGAGCGTCTGGAATGGGTGCGGCATCTGCTGGAAGCGCAGCAGGATTCTGAAGATGTGGAGGATATCCTCAGTTCTATCAAGTCCGACCTTGTCCCGGAAGAGGTTTTTGTCTTTACCCCAAAGGGCGACGTCATCGATCTGCCGAGCGGTTCCACAGTGATTGACTTTGCCTATGCAATCCATTCCGCTGTAGGAAACAGCATGATCGGCGCTAAGGTAGACGGCAGGATTGTCCCGATTGACTACCAGGTAAAAACCGGGCAGATTGTTGAAATTGCGACCACGAAATCCCAGGCACATGGGCCAAACCGCGACTGGCTGCAAATTGTAAAGACCAGCGAAGCGCGCAACAAGATCCGTTCCTGGTTTAAAAAGGAGAAGAAAGAGGAGAATATCGCCCAGGGCAGGGCGGAAATCGAACGGGATTTCAAACGCGACGGCATCAATCTCACGGAAGAACAGTATGAGCAGTTTATTTTGGAACTTGCCCACCGTCAGCATTGCCGGACAGTGGATGAGTTTTATGCCGCAGTCGGATACGGCGGTATCAGCCTGTCCAAAATCCTGCCGCGCATCAAGGAGGACTATCTCAAGCGCTACCGGAAAGAGGAAAAGCCGGATCTCAGGGAAGCGCTGCCAAAACGCCCTGTCAAACGGGGCGCGTCCAGCGGCGTGATTGTAGAGGGGTATGACGACTGTCTGGTCAAATTTGCACGCTGCTGCAATCCTGTCCCGGGGGATGCCATTATCGGCTTTATTACCCGTGGATATGGGGTTTCCATCCATAAGCAGGATTGCCCGAATATCATCAGCGCCATGAAAGATGATGAGAACTGCAAGCGCCTGGTACAGGTACAGTGGGCCTCCTATGTCGGTGAGGCGTTCAAGGCAACCTTTGAGGTTGTCGCGGAGGATCACGGTACCCTGCTTGCCGATGTGAGCGTCCAGCTTGCGAATATGCGGGTGCCTATCCACGAACTCAACGCCAGAAAGCTCAAAGACGGCAATGTCCAGATGACGATTACCGTAACGGTAACCGGGTTGGATCAGCTGAATCTGGTAATCAAACGGATACAGGCAATCAAAGGCGTCAGCCGGGTGCGCCGCAGCGGGAAATAGGAGGATGTACAGTGAGAGCAATTTTACAGCGGGTATCCGGCGCATCGGTTACCATAAACGGCGGGATTACCAGGGAAATTGGGCCGGGATTATTGATTCTGCTCGGCGTTACCCAGTCCGATACCACGCAGCAGGCGGCATGGCTTGCAAAAAAGTGCTGCGAACTGCGTATCTTTTCCGATGAACAGGATAAGATGAACCTCTCCCTGTTGGATGTGGACGGGGAAGTTATGGTGGTTTCCAATTTTACCCTTTATGCGGACTGCAAAAAAGGCAGGCGGCCTGCCTATGTGCGGGCTGCCCGCCCGGAGCAGGCGGACGGACTGTACCTCGCGTTTGTGGAGGAAATCCGCGCTTTAGGGATTCGGAATGTTCAGACCGGGGAATTCGGCGCGGATATGCAGGTTCAACTTATCAACGACGGCCCGGTAACCATTTTTCTGGATACGGATGAAATTATGCCAAAATAACAAACGTGTATTTTTGGAAATCCTTGAGAGAGCAGGAGGGATTTTAGTGGCCGGATATGAGGAGCAATCTATCATGCAGTTGCTTTCCCAGATGGAGCAGGGAACCTTGACCAGCGAACAGCTGACAGTCTGGTATCTGTCCCGTATCGAACGGTACGATCGGGGGGAAAATGGACTGAACAGCGTGCTGGAGCAAAATCCGGATGCGCTTTTTCAGGCAAAGGAATGTGACCGGGAGCGCGCGCAAGGGCGTCTGGCGGGTCCTCTGCATGGGATTCCCATTCTGATTAAGGATAATCTCAATACTGCGGATCAAATGCATACTTCCGCAGGTTCCCTTGCCCTTGCCGGTTCGCGGGCAGCGGAGGACGCGGAGATTGTCCGCCGTCTGCGTCAAGCGGGGGCGGTTCTACTCGGCAAGACAAACATGACCGAATTTGCCAACTATATTTCCATGGAAAATATGCCGAATGGCTACAGCTCCCGTGGGGGACAGGTTTTTCATCCTTACGGCAGACAGTTTGACCCTTCCGGTTCCAGTACGGGCTCCGGCGTTGCGGTTTCCGCCAATTTCTGTTCAGTAGCTGTGGGCACAGATACCTGTGCGTCGGTCTACTCGCCGGCACAGTCCAATGGGATTGTGGGACTGCGGCCAAGTGTGGGATCGGTCAGCCAGCAGGGAATTCTCCCCATCTGTGACACGCTGGATACCGCCGGACCGATGGCGCGCACAGTGGAAGACGCCGCCCTGCTCTATCATGTGATGGCGGATCCGGAGCATAAAATCCTCCCTTTCGGCGGAATTAAAACGTTTTTTGCGCAGGCGTCCCTGTCTGGAAAACGGATCGGAGTTTGCCGGGCAAAGAAAATGTGCGAATCTGAGGAGGCGCTTTTCCAGAAAGTGCTCTCTTCCCTTCAGGAACTGGGTGCACAGGTATCTGAACTGCCCCAGCCGCAGGCGCGCTTCACTCCGGGAGATATCATGAAATACGAATTCAAACGCTGCATGGATGCCTATCTTGCCGCGCTGCCACAGTTTCCTTTGAAAGCCCTGGAGGATCTGATGGACTATAACCGTGCCCATGCCCATGAAGCCCTGCGTTATGGACAGGGACTGTTTGAAGAGGCGCTGGAATGCGCCAAGGACGAAAATGGGTATCGACGGGTGCTGCAGGCTGTCTGGGAGGACAGGAAGCGCGCATATCAGGTATTGGAATCGTATGACGCCGTACTGCTAAGTGATGAAAATACCGATTTGGGGCCTTATCTGAACTG
>CALDJI010000065.1 GCA_937901805.1 uncultured Clostridia bacterium
GGCAGACAGATCCGGATCAACCGTTCCAAGCTACAGGATGTGTCTGATACCCAGTCCGGTTTTGACGATCTTGCGGATTCCATCCGTTCGGGGCTGTATCTGCGCCGGGGGCTTTCCGGGACGGAGGACCTGTATTACCTGTCTATCCTGATCACGGTAACCGCTTATTCGGAAAAAGGGCTTATATGGCGGATCCGGGAGCTGCGTAAGATGCTGGCAGCGCGGGATATGGATGCAGCGCCATGCTATTTTAAACAGGAGCAGGCGTTTCTTTCGACACTACCGTTATTATCGCTGGATCGGGATCTGTATGAAAAGGCGCGGCGGAACCTGCTGACATATGGGGCTGCCGGCTGCTATCCGTTTTCTGCTTTTGAGATGTCGGATGCAGACGGTATTTTTTTAGGGGTCAACCGGACGAACCGCTCGCTTGTATTGATTGACCAGTTCTGCTCCCGGAAATATTCCAATGCAAACATGGTAATATGGGGGACTTCCGGGGCAGGAAAGACCTTTTTGCTCCAGCTGATCGCGTTAAGGCTGCGCCGGAAAGGAATCCCGGTGTACCTGATCGTGCCGGACAAGGGACATGAGTTTGTACGTGCCTGTAAAAATATCGACGGTACTTATATCCAGATTTCGGCATCCTCCGACCAGCGGATCAATGTGATGGAAATCTGGAACACGCAAGGGGAGACAGAGAGGGTGTTGGATGGTCAGGGAGGCGGTTCAGCGCTGGCGGCAAAGATCCAGGATCTGCACTTATTTTTCTCTCTTTTGATCCCGGATATGAGCTATGAGGAAAAACAGCTCTTGGATGAAGCGATGGTAGCGGCATACCGGGAAAAGGGGATCGGGCGGGATAACCGGAGCCTTTACCGGGATGGCACGGGGGGATATAAGGAAATGCCAGTATTGGGAGATCTGCATCAGATCCTTCTTGGGAAAAAAGAGACTTCCCGGATTGCCAATATCTTAAGCAGATTGGTGGAAGGATCCGGGGCTGGGTTTAACGGGCAGACTAACGTGGATTTAGATAACCGGTATGTGGTGCTGGATGTGTCCCAGCTGTCCGGAGACCTTCGGGTGCCGGGAATGTTTCTGGCGGTATTGTTTGTATGGGCGCGGGCAAGGGAGGACCGGACGCAGAAAAAGGCGGTAGTGTTGGATGAGCTGTGGCGGCTGATCGGCGCAGCGGGGAATCCGATGGTTGCGGAATATATCTTGGAGATTTTCAAGGTGATCCGGGGATACGGAGGGGCAGCGGTGGCTGCCAGTCAGGATACCAATGATTATTTGTCAATGGAGGGCGGCAGATATGGCAGGGGCATTTTAAACAACAGTAAATTCAAGGTAATGATGAATATGGAGCATGAGGATGCCCTTAAAGTGCAGGAGATCCTGCATCTTTCCGATGCAGAGACGGCGGCAGTGACCCATTATGAGAGGGGGAACGGGCTTTTGTCTGTCAACGGGACGAATGTATCGGTGGATTTTAAGGCAAGCCGTCTGGAAACGGAACTGATCACTACGGACCGGCAAGAACTGGAAGCATTGAAACAACGGCTCGTTGAGGAAGGCAGGACTGGGGAACATATGTTGGAATAGGGAAAAGGGAAAGGACAAGGGATATGGAGAAACAGATTTATCATTTATTACGGCAGTTCGGAGTAGTAAGACGCGCACAGCTGGACGCTTTTTTTCCGGGAAAGGAAAAGGCTGTCCGAAAGGCAATCCGGAAACTGTGCCAGCAGCGGGATATTTATGTGAACGGGCTGACCGGACTTGTGGCAGTCAATGAGGCAGCGTACCGGCAAAAAGACGACGGGCTGCTGGAAGCGTTGTGGGTACTGGCAGAATTAAAAAAGCGGGGACTTGCGGAGCAGTTTTTTCAGGCTGGGAAGGAAGAGTATCCGATCCGGATCGTGGTGGTCGGGCGCAAGGAGATGTATGACATCCTGTATGTGGGAATGGAGGAGAAGGCTTTGGCAGAAAGCGTGCTGAAGCGGATCTATCTGCCGGACTGCAAACATCTGGTGGCAGTACAGGATATGGAAGCAGCCCGGGCGCTGCCGGCAGGGCAGGTTTTTGCAGTGGGGCTTGTGGCCCCGGACGGGGAGGGGGCATTTTACGATGCAGGAAGTTGAAAAAAGAAATTCCGACAGGCTGGAGGAGCAGGTCAGGAGGGCAGGCAGACAGTCCCAAAAACTGGATTGGATGATCCGGGAAATCGGGGAGCTGGAACGGGAGAAACGGGAAAGCAGGGGTGAGGCAAGGAATCGGATGATTAGTGAAAAGATTCTGGAGGCGGCGGAACTGTCAGACCAGTTAAACGGAAGCCTGCGGGAGCTTTTGGGAGAGACAGGGAGTGGCCGGCAGGTATATGGACGTTATGTAAAGGATGCGCCATGCCTGTGCCAAGTGTGGGTAAGATACCGTAAAAATATACTGGAGGTATGTCTGCCAGCGCTATTGCCCCATCGCAAGCAGCCCTATGCGCAGTTTCTGCAGCGTCCCCTTTCAATGGCGCTGCAGGAGTGGTGCAGAAAGCGGCGGGAAGCAGGGGAAGAGCTGCCCCGGTTTAAAAAGGCGGTGCTGTGTTTTGAGCACTGCTATACCACAGGGTATATGCGGGATCACGACAATGTAGAAGCAAAGCAGGTCCAGGACCTGCTTTCCCTGTTTTTTCTGGAAGGGGACGACGGCGGGCATCTGGATCTGTACCATACCAGCCGGCAGGATGCAGAAAACAGGACGCGGATTTTTTTGATGGAACGGGAACATTTCCCGGAATGGGTTATGGAGCGGTTATGGTAATGGCTGGCTTGGAAAATGTCTGATTTCATCAAAAAAGAAGATCAATCCGGTATCGAAAAAAAAGATAAAACGGCGGGGCAGATTCCGATACCTGGAGAGGATAAAAAAGATAGGGATTATGCGGGCTTTCTAAGAACATATATGGGCTAAGTTTACCCGGGTATGGAATTTGCCGGGTATGGACGGAGGAAAAAGCAGGAATGGATGGGACAAAAAAACAGAAGGCAACACAGGCAGACAGGCTGCTTCTGGCAATAGGGGTGTGCCGGGAGCTGCCCTGCCAGCTGGCGGAACAGGTCACCGGGAGTCCCTCCTATGCAGCGGCACTGGTTACAAAACTGAAAAAAGAAGGGATGATCGGCTGCCGCAGCCGGGATGGGTTAAAAGGATATGTGCTGCACGAAAAGGGGAGAAAATACCTGATAGAGCATTATCCCGACCAGACAGAAATACTAGATTTTGACAGGAATGGGATCGTCCGGTCAGAACCGGAAAAACGGATGCGTCTGCACCGGATGGCATATGCCTGGGTGTGGCTTTACAGGGCGGGGACAGACCTGTTCGGGGAGCTATCCCTTCTGCATCCCGGCATTTCCCATACCGTCCCGGGAAAGTATCTGACGGCAGGGAAAATAAAGCGCGCGCTGTCCAAGGAAGCAGGGGGATCGCGGTGCTGCGGCATCCTGATGCTCCCGGGACGGGCATGGTGCGTGTACCATACGCTTAGCTGTCGGATGAAATGGTCAGGGAAAACGGAATGGACGTTCCGGATGCGGACAGCATATTTTTTGTATGGAGGCGGGGAGGAAGAAAGGGTGCAGGCGCTTTTTTTGGCAGATGGGATGGAGATCCTGCCGGTATTGTTGGCAGGGGACAGAGGGATTAAAAACCAGCTGTTTTCTCTGGATGATACTTATGAAAAAACCTGTCTGCTCCCAGCTATCCCGGAAGCCATTTTGCAATACCGCCTGCTGTGTGAGGAAGAACTGGAAGAAAAACTGGAGCAGCTGGTGCGGCAGGCGGCAGGAGAGGATGTGACCTGTCTCTGGACACTGGATCTGTGGGAGATTAGAAGATTTGCATCCAAAGCAGCTTGTCGGGGCGGCAGGGGAATCTGCTTTGATTATCAGGCGGAGACGCTGGAAAAGTGCGTGGGGAAGGAGTCTCTGATAGTACTGGATGTGAAAAAGGTGGAGACACAGTTGGAACGGCTGGGAGGAAACGGAAAGGAAAGAAAATGACAGAAGAAAAAAAGAAAATGGCAGTATGGATCTGTATGGTAATCTTGCTGTTGTGGTATGTGGCAGGGGTATTGACAAATTTTGCAGGATCGGGAATTTTAAGCTTTCATCCCTTTGTCTGTCTGGCAGCCGGGCTGAGCAGGGCAGGGGTGCGGTGTATTTTGCTTCTTGTTCTGCTCCTTGGGGCGCTTGCTATGGGAATCAGTCTAAAAGGCAGGGAAGGGATTGCAGGGGAAGACCGGGAGCGGAATTTTTCCTATTCCCGGCAGGGTACCTATGGGACAGCAGGGTTCATGCAGGGAAAAGAGCGTAAGGAGGTGCTGGCTGCAGATCCGGATGTACGTCAGGTCAGGGGGACGATCCTTGGGACAGATCCGGAGAGCGGGGCGGTGCTCAGCCTGCCGGAGGACAGCCCGTTAAACAGAAACTTTGCGATCTGCGGCAGCCAGGGCTCCATGAAATCCCGCGCCATTGCCCGCAATATGATTATCCAGTGCGCGAAACGGGGCGAAAGCATGGTCCTGACAGATTCCAAATCGGAGCTATATGAGGATACTGTGGCATATTTAGAGGAGGAAGGTTATCAGGTTCGTCAGTATAACCTGCTTCAGCAGGAATGCTCGGATGCCTGGGACTGTCTCGGGGAAATAGAAGGGGGATATATCGACGTGTTCGTGGACACGATTATCCGTAACACAACAGATAAGTTCGACCATTTTTATGACAATGTGGAAATGGACCTCTTAAAAGCCCTATGTCTGTATGTGTATGAGGAATATCCGGAAGGAAAGAGAAAGTTAAAGGAAGCTTATAACCTGCTTATCTACAACAGCATTGAGAAGTTAGATGCAATTTTTGAAAACCTTCCGGTGGAGCATCCGGCGCGGGGACCATATCAGCTGTTTGCAAAGGCAGAAAAAGTAAAGGGGAATGCGGTATTGGGACTGGGGACCCGGCTTCAGATATTCCAGAACCGGCAGATTCAGACGATAACCAGTGAAAATGAAATTGACCTTACCCTGCCAGGCCAACAAAAATGTGCTTATTTCTGTATTACATCGGACCAGGACAGCACCTATGACATGCTTGCAACGTTGTTCATTTCTTTTTTGTTCATCAAGCTGGTGCGGTTTGCGGATATGCAGCCGGACCGGAGGCTCCCGGTACCGGTGCTGATGATTTTGGATGAATTCCCGAATATTGGTGTGATCAAGTCCTTTAACCGCAGGCTGGCGTCTGCGCGGAGCAGACAGATCGGGATCGCGATGTTTTTCCAGAATATCCCGCAGCTGCAGAACCGCTACCCGGATACGGAATGGGAGGAGCTGCTGGGCGGTTGTGACACTTCAATC
>CALDJI010000066.1 GCA_937901805.1 uncultured Clostridia bacterium
ATCCGGTTGCCAAGCGCCATCTTAAAGACGCCCTCAGCGATACCACCATTGGTCACTGCCCATGCAGCTTTCACTTTTCCTTCTGCAATGAGATCTTCCACTTCATCAAAGACCTCTTTCACGCTTTCAAAGTCCGGCAGGCCGTTTTCATCATATTTCGGAGCCAGGAACACAACTTTGCTTCCCGCCTCTTTAAATTCTGGAGAAAGGACTTTGTCCGTATTGCTGACGGATACTGCGAAAGAAACCAGCGTCGGGGGGACATCGATATCCTCAAAAGTTCCGGACATGGAATCCTTACCGCCGATGGAGCCGATACCCAGGTTCAGCTGTGCTTCCAGAGCGCCGAGCAGGGCTGCAAACGGTTTGCCCCATCTGGATGGGTTGTTCTGGGTTCTTTCAAAATATTCCTGGAAGGTCAGCCAGCATTTATGGTAGCTTCCGGAGGCACAGATTACTTTTGCCACGGATTCAATCACCGCGAGCATTGCCCCATGGAACGGGCTCGCACTGGAGACATAGGGGTTAAAGCCCCACCCCATCAGCGAACAGGTCTTCGTCTCCTTGCCAAGCACCGGGATTTTGGCAGCCATCGCCTGTGCCGGAGTGAGCTGATATTTTCCTCCAAACGGCATCAAAACCGTATTCGCGCCGATGGTGGAGTCAAAGCGTTCCACCAGCCCTTTCTGTGAACAGACATTAAGAGAAGAGACATGGTTTTTCCATTTTTCTGCGGTGCTGTCCCCTTTGACAGACACTCCGCACGGTTTGACGTCCTCCACAACAATATCGGTGTGTTTGACTGCACCGTTCGAATTGAGGAACTCTCTGGACAAGTTGACAATCTTCCTGCCGTTCCACTCCAGCACCAAACGAGGATCCTCAGTGACCTGTGCGACAACAGTTGCCTCAAGGTTTTCGGTATGGGCATATTCGATAAATCTTTCCGCATCTTTTGCTGCGACAACCACCGCCATGCGCTCCTGAGATTCGCTGATGGCAAGTTCTGTTCCGTCCAGGCCGTCGTATTTTTTGGGGACTTTATTCAAATCAATGTGCAGACCGTCGGCAAGCTCCCCGATTGCGACGGAGACTCCGCCCGCACCAAAGTCGTTGCAGCGCTTAATCAGACGGGTGACTTCCCCATTGCGGAACAATCTCTGGAGTTTTCTTTCCTCCGGCGCATTGCCTTTCTGCACTTCAGCGCCGCAGGTTTCCAGGGAATCCACGGTATGTGATTTGGAAGAACCGGTTGCACCGCCGCAGCCGTCCCTTCCGGTCCTGCCGCCGAGCAGGACAATCAAATCTCCTGGCTGCGGACGCTCCCTGACCACATTTTCCTGAGGAGCCGCACCGAGGACGGCGCCGATTTCCATCCGCTTTGCCACATAGCCCGGATGGTACAGCTCATGGACATGGCCGGTGGCAAGCCCAATCTGGTTGCCGTAAGAAGAGTAGCCCGCCGCTGCTGTGGTGACAATTTTCCGCTGGGACAGCTTGTGCTCCAGCTTTTCGCTTTCCGGCCGGGTAGGATCGGCGGCGCCGGTCACACGCATCGCCTGATAGACATAGGAACGCCCGGAGAGCGGATCGCGGATCGCCCCGCCCAGACAGGTGGCCGCGCCGCCGAACGGCTCGATTTCCGTCGGGTGATTGTGGGTTTCATTTTTGAACATGAGCAGCCAATCCTGCTCTTCGCCTTCTACGTCTACTTTGATTTTTACTGAGCACGCATTGATTTCCTCGGATTCATCCGTATCGATCAGAACGCCGTCTGCTTTGAGCTTCTTTGCGCCGATGACCGCCATATCCATCAAAGTAATCGGCTTATTCTTTCCTCTGTAAAGTTCTTCCCTGGTATTCAGGTAGTGTTCAAATGCCTTCTTTACAAATTCCGGCTTGATATCCACCTGTTCAATATGGGTGGAAAAGGTAGTATGTCGGCAGTGATCCGACCAATAGGTGTCGATCATCTTGATCTCAGTGATAGTCGGATCGCGCTGTTCATCCTCCTTGAAATATTTTTGACAGAACTTGATATCATCCAGATCCATGGCAAGACCCTGTGTCTGGATAAATTCTGCAAGCTGAGTTTCATCCAACAAGGTAAAGCCTGTCAGAGTTGCCACTGATGTCGGAATTTCATAATTCGCTTCCAGAGTGTCATATGTATTGAGAGAAGCCTCTCTGGATTCCACCGGGTTAATGACATAGGCTTTGATTTTTTCGAGTTCCTGCTGGGAAATCTCCCCGGAGAGGATAATGACCCGTGCAGTGCGTACCAACGGCTTCTCCCCCTGGGAGAGGATCTGGATGCACTGCGCACAGGAATCCGCGCGTTGATCAAACTGCCCCGGAAGGTATTCGACAGCAAACACGGATTCCGCTTTCGAAAGGGGTTCCAGCTCATAAGAACAATCATCTACCTGCGGTTCTGAAAAAACCGTCGGTACAGCCTGCTCAAACAGCTCTTTGGAAATACCCTGTACATCGTAGCGGTTGAGGACGCGGATACCCGCCAGCCCTTGGATGGACAATGCGGTTTTGATATCATGGTACATTCCTTTTGCTTCTACAGCAAACTCCGGTTTTTTTTCGACGTAAATGCGGTACACTGACATCGTTTTGACACTCCTTGCTTTTCATTAATGGCATCAGGACTTTTCTATCTTGCATAAAGAAAAAACAGTTTTATACCAGTTCACCGAAACAGGAATCCCCATCCTCTGAAATACCGGTGATTTTCACCGGAAGGATTTTTCCATGCAGGAGATTCTCACTCCTGACATGTACAGGGGTATAATTTTCGCTATACCCCTGATACGTCCCATCTGCAGAGGACTGTTCAAACAGTACGCGGCAGGTTTTCCCCACTTGAGCCTGCAAAAAGGCAAATCTCGTCTGCTTGCAGGTCTCAATCATCCGACGGCTGCGTTCTTCCTTTACATTCTGAGGGATCTGGTCCGGCATAGCGGCCGCACGAGTCCCTTCTCTTACAGAGTACGCGAAAACATGAACCTTTGCAAGTTCCATTTTTTTGACGAATGCTGCGGATACAAGGAAATCCTCCTCTGTTTCACCAGGGAAACCCACCATCAAATCGGTTGTAATCGAGGCGTTGTCAAAATGGCGGCGCAGACTGTCTGCAATCCGCGCATATTCTGCACAGTCATAGTGGCGGTTCATCCGCTTCAGCGTTGCATCGCTTCCGCTTTGCAATGCCAGGTGGAACTGAGGACAGAGTTTCGGTATCCGGGACATTCGCTCGATATCTTCCTCCGAGAGCAGCTCCGGTTCCAGGGAGCCCAGGCGGATCCGTTCGATCCCCTCCACTGAGGCAGCCACTTCCACTGCGTCAATCAGGCGAAGGCCCAATTCTTTTCCATATGACGGAAGGTTGATTCCAACCAGAACCACTTCACGATACCCGGCCTGAGCGAGTTCTGTAAGCTCCTCTACCAGAGAAGAAATCGGTTTGGAACGCACAGGGCCGCGCGCTTTCGGGATAATGCAATAAGCGCAATATCGTTCGCACCCGTCTTCAATTTTCACATAGGCACGTGTGCGCTCCAAAAAACCGCCTGCGCTCATCTCTTCAAAGGATTCTCCGCGCTGGTGGGGAGTGATATCAACGACGCGCTCCCCGGTCTGACAGGCTTTGAGCACTGCTTCCAGCAAGCCGCGCCGGTTGTAGGCGCCGGTGATAACATCCGCTTCCGGGAGCAGCTTTGCCGCATCCGGGAAAGCCTGTGGAAAACACCCGGTCAGGGCAATAACGGCGCCTGGGTTTTTGCGTTTAAACCGGTGCATCATCTGACGGGTTTTTTTATCCCCGGAAGAAGTGACCGTACAGGAATTGATAACAAAAATATCCGCAGGCTGTTCCACATCAACAATTGTGAAGCCGTTCGCGGAAAAGAGTTGTCTTAATATTTGGGTTTCATACTGGTTTACCTTGCATCCCAAGGTGTAAAAAGCAATCTTCACTGCTTGCCGCCTTTCCTGCATGGATTCCATTTCCCCATACGCAATCGGGGGAAACGTGTTGAGTTTATGGGAAATGTGTAAAAATTTCAACCTACATATAGATACATTATAATGAATTTGCATTTTAATTACAATTAGCAGTTGACTAAAATCTGCCAGACTGTTATAGTTTATTTATGGTAATAATAGTATAAAGCGGCTATTATTCCTGATTTTTACGGCGGGGATACCGCAGAACCGCAGTTGCTTTCCATCTACGGCAAAACACGATTCAATTTTAGGAGGTTGGAAATTATGAAAACAGTCAACATTCTTTTAGGCACCATCAACGACGTCAAGAACTTCGTCAACATTGTCTCCCAGTACGATTTCGATGTAGATCTCATCTCTGGCAGATATGCAATCGATGCAAAATCCATCATGGGTATCTTCAGCCTTGACCTTGCAAAACCGATCAAAGCAGAAATCCACAGCGATGACTGTGCGAAGTTCCTTGAGGAAATCAAACCATTTATCGTTGAGTAAGTAGAATTCACTTGCGTACACCCGCCAAAATGGCGGGTGTTTTTCTGTTTTTCACTATTTTTTCTTTTTAGGACACATAAATTCTTCACATTTTCTTCATTGTCCATGTATGTAAACTGTGCTATGATATACCCAGTCAGAAGTTATAAGCTGCTAACTAAACAGAGAGATTTTAAACAGGAAGGGGATATTTCCTATGAGCAAAATCAGAGTTGGCATTGTCGGCTACGGCAATCTCGGGCGCGGCGCGGAACTTGCGATTTCTCATACGCCCGATATGGAACTGGCTGCCGTTTTCACCAGGAGAAATCCTGCGTCTTTAAACATCGCAACCAAAAGCGCCAGGGTGTATTCGATGGACGATCTTTCCAGCATGCAAGGAAAGATTGACGTTATGATTTTGTGCGGCGGTTCTGCAACTGATTTGCCGCAGCAAGGACCTGCAGTCGCCAAACTGTTCAATACCATTGATAGTTTTGATACCCATGCTAAAATTCCGGAATATTTTACAGCCGTGGACAAGGCAGCAAAAGATTCCAAGCATGTCTCTATCATCTCAGTCGGCTGGGATCCGGGACTGTTTTCCATTAACCGCCTGTATGCGGAATCTATCCTGCCGGACGGGGAAAATTATACGTTCTGGGGCAAGGGCGTCAGCCAGGGGCATTCGGATGCCATCCGCAGGGTAGCAGGCGTTAAAAATGCCATCCAGTACACCGTCCCTATGGAAACCGCTCTGGAAGCAGTCCGTTCCGGCGAGCACCCGGCTCTCACCACCCGTCAGAAACATTTGCGCGAATGCTATGTCGTTGCAGAGGAAGGCGCCGACAAAGCCCGGATTGAACACGACATCAAGACCATGCCGAATTATTTTGACGAATACGATACGGTCGTCCATTTCATCAGCGAAGAAGAGTTAAAGCGTGACCACAGCAAAATGCCGCACGGCGGATTTGTCCTGCGCAGCGGGTCGACCGGCAATGGAGACAATCAGCACATTATCGAATACTCCTTAAAGCTGGATTCCAACCCGGAATTTACTTCCAGCGTCCTGGTAGCCTATGCACGTGCCGCTTACCGGATGGCACAAAATGGGGAATG
>CALDJI010000067.1 GCA_937901805.1 uncultured Clostridia bacterium
GACACTGTTCCTTTTTAAATCCTATTTTCCCTGCAAATTTATCAACTGGCGCGCCAAGCTGCCAGAAGCAGGGAGATTCTCTCAGTGTATGATCCTAGGCATATGAAAAATCCAAAACCTCTGGCGCCGCAGAGTTTCGAACCCTATACGCGTCTACCGCGATCCCGCCTCCTGGAACTGGAGCATGAACGGCTGTGTCATTGCCGCTATTTTACGGATAGATATAAAAAAAGCAATACTGGCAATTTTTCTCGGCGTCCTCACCAGCGGCCTGATCATGGGATTTGTCTCTTTCGGGCTGTTCGACATCATCCTGGGATTTTTGAAATAAGCAAAACAGCGCCCCAGCGTACTGAGGCGCTGTTTTGTTATCCCCGTAAACTGCTTTTCCCTGCAGGGCAGGCAATCCGTTGAAATCAATCGCAGTTTTTCTGTTTTGGCTGCTCCGGTTCAAAACAGCCGTGCAGTTCCGACGCGGAGGTTTCATAGTGATATTTCTCACACCATAGGACGGGCTCCCGCTCCGTCCGTTTTTTTCCATATTGGCGGTATCGGCGGATCTTTCCGGCATGACGGCACTGGATACAGTATCCAAGCATATGACCACCCCATACCGGATAGTCTGTCCGGAAAACCTGTCCATATCCCCTCCAGTATCTGAAAAGCCCCTTTCCGTGATGGGATTCCGCGATGCGGTTTCCAAAGCAGAACTCCATTTTACAAAAGTTTTCCCGTATCGAAAAAAAAACACAGCCGCACTTTTTCCGTGCGGCTGTGTACCTGTCTCAGTGTTTATGCTTCGCGGCAGTAATATGCTATGGCAAGGCTCATCAATTTCGCGGTTCCCTTGCCGTAACGATCCAGATTCTCTGTGAACCGTTCATCCTCCAGATACATCTGCCCCAAACTGCATAGGATTTCCTTCGTACATGGATAATAGTATTTTGTAATATACTCCTGCCATAGCTTTACCAGTGCCTGTGCCTTTTCATTATCCGGAGCATACCCCCGCAAAGCGGCAAAGGAGGAATAAATTTTTTCCGCTTCCTCTTCCATCCTCTTCCAATCTTCTTTGGAATACTGCCCGGTTCGTTTCTCGCTCTGGGCAAACTCAGGGGTATCTCCATAGCGTTCTTCTGCCTCCTTATGGTAACGCTCCATTTCCCGCTCTAATTTCGTTTTGTCAAAAGCCTGAAAATCCATTTCGTGACCTCCCTGTAAAATTTCATCTACGTGCGCAATCAGCGCGTCCAGGCGCTCCCGCTTCATTTGCAGGAGCTTCCGCTGCCGTTTCAGCGCCTGTACAGGGCTGTAATTGGGTTTGGATAAAATCTCCGCAATCTGTGAGAGGGTAAAACCAAGTTCCCGGAAAAACAGAATCTGCTGGAGTTTTAACAGCGAGTCCCTGTCATAATACCGGTAGCCGGATTCGCTTCTCCCCCGGGGACAGAGCAAGCCAATCTCATCATAATAATGCAGTGTGCGCACGCTGATTCCAGCTTGTTTTGCAACTTGTCCGATGGTAAGTTTCATCTGCAATCCCTCCCTGCAAAAGCAGTATACCGTATCACGCCGCGTCAGGGTCAAGACCTTTTTTCCAACTCTTTTATCATAGGTATTTTAACCGGAATTGCCAATCCCTTTTTGAAAAAAGCAGGATTTCTTTATCAAAGCCCTGAACGAAAAAAGAAATTACCGCAATTTCACTTGACTTTTTCCAAAAACAGTGATATTATCATAGCCAATTAAAAAGCAAAAAGACTATGACAGAGACAGTACGCTTTTACCAAACGCTTCAGCGAGCCGGGGATAGTGTAAGCCCGGCGCCACTCAGGTTTTTGCAGAAAATCACTCTGGAGTCGCAAACTGAACGGGACAGTTTTGTTTTTAGTAAGTGACGCCGGTTTCCCACCGTTATCGGGGACGCATATGCTGGTATGTCGTAATCGGTGGTTAAAGCGAAGTGTATTTGCCCTTCGTCCTGTTTTGCGGCGGGACGAAGGGTTTTTCTATTTTCTGCCCAATGATGATATCCAGCAGAGGGGAAAATAATCCCCTGCCTGTTCATAATTTCTATTTTAGGAGGATCTGCCATGTACGAAAAGGTATCGCCCGATCTGAATTTTGTGGATCGTGAAAAACAGGTCACAGAGTTTTGGGAGAAAAACCACATCTTTGAAAAAAGCGTAGAAAAAAACAAACAGGGGCCGGTCTATACTTTCTATGACGGCCCGCCGACTGCAAACGGAAAACCCCATATCGGCCATGTGCTGACCCGCGTAATCAAGGACCTGATCCCACGCTACCGCACCATGAAAGGCTGGGACGTCCCCCGCAAAGCCGGATGGGATACCCATGGGAAAGAGCAGATTGAAGAATACGGCCTGGAGCCTTTTATTGAAAAGTGCAAAGAAAGCGTCTGGAAATACAAAGGCATGTGGGAAGATTTTTCCCGTACCGTTGGATACTGGGTCGATATGGAGCACCCCTATGTCACCTATGACAACAACTTCATTGAATCCGAATGGTGGGCTTTAAAACAGATTTGGGAGCGCGGCCTGCTCTACAAAGGCTTTAAGATTGTCCCCTACTGCCCGCGCTGCGGAACCCCGCTTTCCTCCCATGAAGTAGCGCAGGGGTATAAGGACGTCAAAGAACGCTCCGCAATTGCAAAATTCAAGGCAGTCGGAGAAGACGCTTATTTCCTCGCATGGACCACAACCCCCTGGACTCTGCCTTCCAATGTGGCGCTGTGCGTCAATCCGAACGAATCCTATGTCAAGGTTTCCTATAAAGAGGAAACCTATTACCTGGCGGAAGCCCTCTGCGATACCGTGCTCGGAGAAGGGGAATACACGGTTCTTGAGCATTATGTCGGAACCGATCTGGAGCGCCGCGCATATGAGCCGCTCTACCGCTTTGTTTCTCCAAAGGAAAAATGCTGGTATATCACCTGCGATACCTATGTCACCCTGACCGACGGTACCGGCATCGTCCATATCGCACCGGCCTTTGGTGAGGACGATGCCAATGTCGGGCGCAAATACGGCCTTCCGCTTGTCCAGCTGGTGGACTCCAAGGGTGAAATGACCGCAGAGACGGACTGGGCCGGCACTTTCTGCAAAGACGCGGATCCGGAAATCCTCAAGGATCTGGACAAGAGGGGCCTCCTCTTCTCCGCACCGAAGTTTGAGCACAGCTACCCGCACTGCTGGCGCTGCGGGACTCCCCTGATCTATTACGCAAGGGAATCCTGGTTTATCCGCATGACCGAGGTCAAGGACGATCTGATCCGCAACAACAACACCGTCCATTGGATGCCGGAGAGCATTGGAAAAGGCCGCTTCGGCGACTGGCTGGAAAATGTCCAGGACTGGGGTATCTCCCGAAACCGTTACTGGGGCACCCCGCTCAATATCTGGGAATGCGAGTGCGGGCACCGTCACGCCGTCGGCTCGATTGAAGAACTCAAAAGCATGTCCCCGAACTGCCCGGACAACATCGAACTGCACCGTCCGTTTATCGACGAGGTCACCATCACCTGCCCGCACTGCGGAAAACAAATGAAACGCGTGCCGGAGGTGATCGACTGCTGGTTTGATTCCGGTTCCATGCCCTTTGCCCAGCACCACTACCCCTTTGAAAACAAAGAGGTATTTGAACAGCAGTTCCCGGCGGACTTTATTTCTGAGGCTGTTGATCAGACCCGCGGCTGGTTCTACTCCCTGCTCGCCATCTCGACGCTGCTTTTCAACAAAGCACCGTATAAAAACGTGATCGTTCTGGGACATGTCCAGGATGAAAACGGGCAGAAGATGTCCAAATCCAAGGGCAACGCTGTCGACCCATTTGACGCACTGGAAACTTTCGGTGCGGACGCCATCCGCT
>CALDJI010000068.1 GCA_937901805.1 uncultured Clostridia bacterium
TTTCAGCGGCGAGTTATATAATATCAAACCTTCCAACAAATGTCAACAACTTTTTAAACTTTTTTTAAAAAATGTATTAGGGTCATTTTACTCCGTTTTTCCCATCAACTTACCCCCCCAATCCAGAGGGCAGTTCATCCCTGCCCCCCCGTTCCCTCCGTCACAAATATTTTAAACTCAAATCATACAACGCATCTATCAATTTCTTATTTTCAATTCTTCTTGCCATAGGTAAAAATAACCTTATCGTTTCCTCTGCCCGTCTTTTCCATTCTGCCTTTTCCATAAACTCCATCGTACGCATATTGTGAAGGCGTTCTGCAAGTTTTATAAGAATAACCTGATCTGAGTTTTCTTCTGCCTGTTTAAAGTCAAAAGCTTCCAGCTCTATAATAACCTTCACAATCTCTTCTGGAAGCTGTCCTTTCAGCTGTTCCAACGACATTACTCCTTTTTTTGCTGCATCACAGAACATTCCTGCATATATCGTATCCAATTCCGCTCCCATATCCGTCAACAGAACAGCCACATTCATGGGAT
Source organism: uncultured Clostridia bacterium (assembly GCA_937901805.1). Classification (GTDB taxonomy): domain Bacteria; phylum Bacillota; class Clostridia; order Oscillospirales; family Ruminococcaceae; genus Pseudoruminococcus_B. The sequence continues at coordinate 541 of CALDJI010000068.1, forward strand.
GCGTTACATATTCTTCGCCGGAATACCGTTTCACTCCCGCATAAGCTCTGTCCGCGCACAAATAAACCCGCTCCAACTCTGACGAATTATAAGGTATCTCATTTTCACACATTTTTCCAACCAAAACATTGTACAACACTTCCTTACTCATTCCTTGTTTTGTAGTTCCCAGAGCACATGAGTCATTCATATCTTCCCCTCCTATATATCGAATTTCATTTAACATAAACTTCAAAAAAGATGGACTGAAGCCAAACTCCTTTTTAAAAGCTTTTGTAAATCCAGCATGTGTTTCCCACCCATACTGAAGTGCTGCATCAATCACTCTATATCCAGATACAATTTTTTCCGAAGCCTTTACCAGTTTCCTCCGTGTAACATAATCTTTCAGCGTTATCCCCATTTCATTTTTAAAAATCCGCGAAAAATAAAACGGAGAATATCCTGCCTCACCAGCAACTCTTGCCGTCGTCAGTTCTTCTTCAATATGCTCATCGATATAATCAAAAATCCGGTTCGTTATCTCACCCGTATTAACCTCCCCTTCCGTTTCTAAGATAACTGTATTTTACCGCTCTCTTTTCTCACTTTCTTTTCCATTCCTGCTAATTTTCACGAGAAAAAGCTCTCAACAGCCTTTTTCCAGTTGCTCCCGCAAAAATCTCCAAAAATTCCTTCTATAAATTCTTTTCCGCAAACAAAAAAGAACACTTCTCTGCAAGCCCTTCTTTCCCAAGACGCACTTCCTAACAACAAAAAAGATATTCGCTCGCAAGCTTCTCTGCCTGCGGCGGGTCGCTTCTGCGGCAAAATTCTCTTCCAACCCATGGCATTCCTCGCGGAGCGTTTTTGTTTCATAGGACACAGTTTCTTATGAAAACAAAAAAGACAGATACCATCCGGATTCTCCGTATGATATCTGTCTTCAACGCAGAAGGAGGGATTTGAACCCTCGCGCCGCTATTAACGACCTGCACCCTTTCCAGGGGTGTCCCTTCAGCCTCTTGGGTACTTCTGCATAAGTACCGATGCCTGAACATCAGCAAAACTATATAATTGTCATCGGCAGATCTAAAATCTGTCCAACGGAGAGGGTGGGATTCGAACCCACGCGCCCTTGCGGACAAACGGTTTTCAAGACCGCCTCGTTATGACCACTTCGATACCTCTCCTCAAACGTGCTTTTCAATAATACCAAAAAGTTTTTTGTTTGTCAAGCGGTTTTTCAATTTTTGTCGTTTTTTCTGTCGGAGCTGTTTTCCAGTCCTTCAGTGACATGCGACTTTAAGAGTTTACCACTTGTTTCTCATTCTGTCAAGCCCGTTTCCGTATTTTATTTGTATTAAGTTTCGGTATTATCAGTTCAGCCAAGCGAAGATTCAGACGAAAAAACGTTGAAAGCTTGTTTTCATATGATTTTCCTGTCTGAATCTTCGTAGAGCAGACGCCCAACGCTTCTCCTGCGTAAATCCTTCGCAAACTGCTATCCCCATTTCATTACTCAATCGGCGCCTGGTAAAATCCCCCAAAGAAGTTCTCTGTCTTCACCATATTAATAATTACATGAGGATCCTACTGCCGCATCAGATGAACAATATCAGAAACTTCATAGGCGGAAACCACTGTATGAAGCAGATTCATTTTCGGCTGTATCCCCCAATAGCATCTACACAGGAAATCCCGTGACGATAGCTTCTAATATATGCTTTCATTATTTCCTCTGCATGAGCTGTGGTAATCTGCCGCCCAGATGGAGCTGCCAGTTTTATTAGATACATAAAGGGCAATAAAATCCGTTCCGCCTGTCGATGCATTTCCTCTTAAAGCAATGGCAATACACAGTCCGTAAAGAAATCCGCCGAAAATTACATTCAGCATCACATCGCCAAATAAAGGCTGAGAATTGCCACCGGAATATTTAATACCAGCATACCCAGAGAAGTAGAAAAACTTCCTCCATACATCAGCGGCGCTACCGGCCCGCCGCCACACTTTCTACTATTTTTCTTACCAGTTCTGCTGACACAACATCATAACAAAGTGCCTGTTCTCCTGACGCAATGCTGTAGGATACGCCGTTTTGCTCTGTTGTCGGATCCTCCAGCCAGTCTTTACAGGAGCTGTGTACCTGACTCAGACCTGTTTTCTCCAGCAGTTCTCTTGCATTCGAGGCATTGACACCGCTTCCTGCCAGAAACTGAATTCTGCTGCCAAACTCCTGCTGCAGCTTTTTCAGCAGCTCTGCTCCCTCCATGACCTTCGGTTTTAAACCACTAGTCAGAATCCGGTCAATCCCCATGGAAATCAACTGTTCTGTTGCTGCAAAAGGATCTGCGCTGCAGTCAAAGGCTCTGTGAAACACAGCCTCCCTGCCCATAGATTTAATCAAATCTGTCATCCGCCTCATCTTTTCCTGATCCAGAGACGCATCCTCTCTCAAACATCCAAAGGCGATCCCATCTGCACCATTTTCCAGAAGCTCCTTGCACTCTGCCTCCATTACCTCAAAATCCTCAGGAGAATAACAGAATCCCGCTCCCCTGGGACGTACCATGGTAATTACCTTCAGCTTTGGAAAATCTCTTTTCACCATCCGCAGAGTGGCCGTTGTCGGTGTCAATCCCCCCAGCATCAGGGCACTGTTTAATTCAATTCGCTCTGCCCCTCCAAGAGCCGCCTGCTTTGCATCATAATAGCTTCCACAGCAAATCTCTACTATGGGTCTCATATACTGCTCCTC
>CALDJI010000069.1 GCA_937901805.1 uncultured Clostridia bacterium
TGCCTTCAAAATTTCTGTGCAAAACAGACTGCAAGGGACTTTGTCCTGTTTGTGGGACAAACTTGAACGACAGTGAATGTAGTTGCGAAAAAAAGCAATTCGATCCTCGCCTTGAAGCTCTCAAGGAGCTTTTACAATAGGTTTCGCTGGAAAATCCGGCAAGACAATTGAAGGAGGTGCTGATCATGGCGGTACCAAAGAGAAAATCTTCCAAAGCAAGACGCGACAAAAGACGTTCCAACGTATGGAAACTTTCCATGCCCGGTTTCTCGAAGTGCACACAGTGCGGTGAGTTGAAACTCTCTCACAGAGTTTGCCCGAACTGCGGCTTCTACAAAGGCAAAGAGGTTATCACGAAGGAAGCATAAGCGCACGGCTTCCTCAAAGAAGTAGAGGAGGAGTGATCCTCCTCTATTTTTTCGCATGGAAATCCTTTGCGTTTGTTGTGAATGTCAGTCGCATCCATGTGTAAAATATTGACAAACTATGCGCACTTTATAAGGAGGGATAGGATTGAGCGTTGTTATCTGTACTGTGGAAAAAGGTTCCCCCGCTTATCGGGCATGAATCCGCCCGGGGGAGATCCTGCTCTCCTTAAATGGGCATCCGGTTTTGGATATCCTGGATTATCAGTTTTATATGATGGAGCGCAGCGTCGCTGTTGCAACCCGGAAAGACGGTGTGGGGTTCTTCATTCGGAAAATACACAAAGAGGAATACGAAGATCTGGGTCTGGGTTTTGAGACATATTTGATGGATAAGCACCGCACCTGTAAAAACAAATGTGTTTTCTGTTTTGTGGATCAGATGCCTCCAGGAATGCGAGAAAGCCTGTATGAAAAGGATGATGACGCCAGACTTTCCTTTTTGTTTGGAAACTATATTACTTTGACCAATCTGGAACAACGGGAAATGGATCGTATTAAAAAGATGCACATCAGCCCTATCAATGTGTCGGTGCATACGACCAACCCGGAACTGCGGGTACAATTGATGAAGAATCCGCGCGCGGCAGAAGTTCTTCCTATGATTCAGGATTTATGCAGTGCGGGGATCCAAGTCAATACGCAGATAGTGCTGTGTCCCGGTCTCAATGACGGGGAGGAACTCAAACGTTCCCTGAGAGAACTGGGGGCTCTGTATCCAAATGTGCAAAGCATTGCCTGTGTTCCGGTTGGCCTAACCGATTACCGGGAAGGGCTGTTTGAATTGCGTCCCTATACCCCGGAAGGCGCCCGGGAAGTGATCGGAATTATCCATACCTTTGCGGAACAGTTTGAAAGGGAATATGGGGAGCGGATTTGCTATCCCTCCGATGAATTTTTCCTCAAAGCCGGTCTGCCGATTCCGCAGGCGGATTATTACGGGGAATTCGCCCAGCTGGAAAATGGAGTGGGGATGCTCGCCCTGCTCTGCCAGGAATTTGAAGAAGCGCTCCAAGCGGAAACCGGGGATACAGTAAAGCGCAGTCTCTCCTTGGCAACCGGATATGCAGCTTATCCAATGATTGTTACGTTGCTTAATAAGATGAGGGAAAAATTCCCTAATACCCAGTGCAGAGTATACCCCATTCAAAATGATTTTTTTGGGCATAATATAACGGTGGCGGGTTTGATTACTGCCACGGATTTGATAGGCCAGCTTCGATCGCAGCCGCTTGGGGACAGGCTTATTCTCCCCACCGTCATGCTGCGGCATGAGCAGGATAAATTTCTGGATGATTTTACAGTATCGGATGTAGAAAAAGCGCTGAAAGTTCCCGTTTCCGTAATTGAAACGGACGGTGCAAGCTTGTTGGACGCGGTTCTCTGCTCCAAAACAGTTGGATGATAGGAGGCGAAGTAAGGTGGCAAAACCAGTTGTGGCCGTTGTAGGTCGGCCGAATGTCGGCAAATCAACTTTATTTAATAAGCTGGTTGGGAAACGGGTATCCATTGTCGAGGATACTCCAGGTGTGACACGTGACCGCATTTACTCAGAATGCGAGTGGGCGGGCAGGAGCTTTATGCTCGTGGATACTGGAGGAATTGAGCCCCGTTCAGACGATGTCATTCTTTCCCAAATGGAACGGCAGGCACGTCTTGCTATCGAAAGTGCAGATGTGATTATTCTGGTTACGGATCTGACCACGGGCGTCACGGCAACGGATCATGATGTGGCGACGATGCTGCTCAAAAGCGGAAAACCAGTCGTACTCTGTGTAAATAAGTGTGACTCTGTCGGGGAAATCCCGCCGGATTTTTATGAATTCTATAATCTTGGCTTGGGCGATCCGATCGCTGTCTCCTCTGTGCATGGCCACGGAACCGGTGATTTATTGGAAGCCGTTTTTGAAAAAATGCCGCAGATACAAGAAGAATCCGAGGAGGACGATTACATTAAAGTGGCTGTTATTGGAAAGCCGAACGTGGGAAAATCCTCTCTCATCAATAAAATCTCCGGAGAAGAACGCGTCATTGTTTCCAACATTGCGGGGACAACCCGGGATGCGGTGGATACAAAAGTTGAAAATGAATTTGGAAAATTTGTTTTTATCGATACTGCGGGGATTCGCCGGAAAAGTAAAATTGACGGTTCGATTGAGCATTACAGTGTGTTGCGCTCTTATATGGCGGTGGATCGCGCCCAGGTCTGCGTAATCATGATCGATGCGACCGAAGGCTTTACCGAACAGGATTCCAAAGTTGCCGGCTATGCGCATGAGCAGGGGAAAGCCTGTATTATTGCCGTCAACAAATGGGACGCCGTGGAAAAAGATGATAAAACCATGGTTGAGACCAGAAAAAAGCTGGAAAACGATTTTAGTTTTATGTCCTATGCCCCGATTATTTTTATCTCTGCCAAAACGGGGCAGCGCATAAATAAGTTGTTTGAGCTCATACACTTTGTTGATGGACAAAATGCAATGCGCATTTCTACAGGAATGCTCAACGATCTTCTGTCCAATGCTACTGCAAGAGTGCAGCCGCCTTCTGATAAAGGGCGCAGGCTGAAAATTTACTATATGACTCAGCCAAGTACGCGCCCGCCGACGTTCGTCACCTTTGTCAACCGTGCGGATCTGTTCCATTTCTCCTATCAAAGATATCTGGAAAACCAGATTCGATCTACTTTTGGCCTGGAGGGAACCCCGATCCGGATGGTTGTGCGCGAACGCGGGGAGTAACCGAGGAGGATTGTCATGCAGCTTACCACGCAGTTTTTTTTATCTGTTCTTTGTTCTGTTGTCCTTTGTTATTTGCTGGGCAGTTTAAGCTTTGCTATTATTGTCAGCAAATGTATTGCTAAAAAAGATATCCGGGAATTTGGAAGCGGTAATGCCGGAATGACCAATGTACTCAGGACATTGGGAAAAGGCCCGGCAGCTCTGACGCTGATTGGGGATATCGGAAAAGCCGTTGTCGGCGTGTTTCTAAGCCGTCTGCTCCTTGTTTACTGGGGCGGAGTTCCTCAGGAGTATCTGACCATGTTTTTATACCTTGCGGGGATTTTTGTTGTGCTCGGGCATATTTATCCGGTTTACTATGGTTTCCATGGGGGAAAGGGGATTGCGACCTCTGCGGGTGTCCTGCTGATGGTAGATCCGATTGTGTTTGCCGGCGTGGTGATTGTGTTTCTGATCGTGGTATTGATTTCGAAAATCGTATCGCTTGCTTCGATCTGCGCAGCCGCTTCCGCACCGGTGATTACATATGTTTCTCAGCTTTTGTGGGGGAAGCATGCCCTGCTCGATGCGCTCTGCGTACTGGTATTTGCCGTATTGGTGATTATTATGCACCGCAGCAATATCAAACGCCTCGCCAATGGAACGGAAAATAAATTCGGGAAAAAGAAATAATAGAAAAGCATATCCGATACAATCGGATATGCTTTTCTATTGGAATTAAAAGTTTTCCCCAAATTTTCAAGGGTGTATAGAGCGTCTCTGCCTATTAGAAAAATGAAGAAATAGTTTGATCTGCGCAGGGATTGATAAAACGGATAGAATCCATAAAATACATCTCTTTATTTATGATTTTGTACAGAGGTTAAAGCTTTTTAGATTCCGGTGATTTTTATTTGCACAATATGAATCCTGTTTTCCGTTGAATTCGACAGGACTATGTGATACAATTCTATTATCTTTTCCTGTAATGGAACTTGCGTGCGGGAAATAGAAAAATGTGGGCCTGTGAGGGGAAGAACATGGTAAAAATCGCAAAGTTTGGCGGTTCTTCAGTGGCAAGCGCCGAACAGTTTCGAAAAATCAAAAAAATTATCGAAGCGGATGATTCCAGGAGGTTTGTTGTAGTCAGCGCGGCAGGAAAACGCAGAAAAGATGACAATAAGGTTACCGATCTGCTCTATCTTTGTTATGCACATATCAAGTACTCTGTCTCCTGCGAAGGGATTTTTTCCCTGGTGGAAAAACGGTATCATGAAATTAAAGAGGAACTGGGCCTAAACTATGATTTGAACAGGGATTTTGCAGAAATCCGTTCAAAACTGAATAAATCAATTAGTATTGATTACCTGGTATCCCGGGGAGAATATCTGACTGCACGGCTGATGGCGGAATACCTTGGTTTTGATTTTGTAGATGCAAAAGATATTATTTGTTTCCGTTATGACGGACAGGTGGATATGGAGCGGACTCATGAGGCGTTTGCAAAAGAATGGGAAAAGCATGATCGTATGGTTATCCCGGGCTTTTACGGTATGATGCCGGATGGAGAGATTCGTGTGTTTTCCCGGGGCGGTTCGGATATTACCGGCTCGATTGTGGCCAATTTGATTGACGCACGGGTTTATGAAAACTGGACAGACGTTTCCGGGATTTTGATGGCGGATCCGGGGATTGTCGAAAACCCGCGCCGGATTCGCCGGATTACCTATCAGGAACTCAGAGAACTTTCCTATATGGGAGCGAATGTCCTGCATGAGGAGGCCATTTTTCCGGTTAAGGATAAAAATATCCCCATCAATATCCGCAATACCAATGAACCGGAAAATCCGGGTACGGTCATTATCCCATATTGGGGAAAAGACGATCACCATTTAATTACGGGAATCGCCGGAAAAAAAGGGTTTACCATGGTTGCGGTTCATAAAAACCATATGGCAGAAGAAGTTGGTACTGTACGAAAGGTTCTCCAAGCTTTTGAAGATTATGGAATCAGTATTGAGCATATTCCAAGCGGAATTGACAGTGTATCCGTCGTGGTTTCCAGTGAAGATGTGCATGCGCACTTGTATGATATTATTGCCAATATCAAAAGCAGTTGCGGTTCGGTAATGGTAAAGGTCTATGAGCATATTGCATTGATTTCCACAGTTGGCCGCAATATGGCAAAAACTCCTGGAATTGCGGGCCGGTTGTTCGGCGCTTTGGGAGAAAAGGATATCAATGTCCGGATGATTGCGCAGGGAAGCAATGAGATCAATATTGTTGTCGGCGTGGACGATGAGGAATTTGAAAATGCGCTTCGGGCAATTTATGATTGTTTTGAAGGTAAATAGAAAATAGGGAAAAAGAGGGCGTCTGCAAGACGCCTTCTTTTTGATTTCAGAAAATCACTTTGCTTTTTTGTTTTTTTTTGATATACTGAGTCTAATTGTGGAAAGATGGGAAAGGCAGGGGTCTCTATGGAAAGTCGGCTGAGGAAAAATGACGTCATACCTCTGGAAATCACGGGGATGTCCCATGAGGGAAACGGGGTAGGAAGATATCGTGACTTTGTCCTTTTTGTCCCGATGACTGCACCCGGGGATAAAATTCTCTGCCATGTGGTAAAAGTAAACCATAGCTTTGGCTATGGGAGGATAAAAGAAGTGTTGGAGCCTTCATCCCTGCGTACAGAAAATGACTGTCCTGTATTTCAGCAGTGTGGCGGGTGTAGCTGGCGGCATATCCGCTATCAGGAAGAACTGCTCTTTAAACAGCAGATGGTAGAGCAGAACCTGAAAAAGATTGCATCTATTTCCACTCCATTGGAACCGATCCTTTCCTGCCAGGAAATACGGTATCGAAATAAGGCACAATACCCGATTGGCCGGGATTCCAGCGGGAAAATTGTAGTTGGGTTTTATGCTAAGAGAAGCCATCGGATTGTCCAGTGTTCCGACTGTAAGCTTCAGCCGGGTTTTTTT
>CALDJI010000070.1 GCA_937901805.1 uncultured Clostridia bacterium
GCTGGATTTTATCCGGTCTGCCCCTGGCCATTAAAGCGTCAATCGCCGCACGGACACTGCGCCCGGTATAGAGGACATCGTCCACCAAAACCACTTTTTTATGCTGAATATCAAAATCAAGCTGCGTCCTGTCCTGTATCGTCTCGTCCTGGGCATATCGTCCCGGTAAGGGGTGATGTCCAGATATCCGATTGGGATTTCCCGTTGTTCCAGTTCGGAGATTTTTCCAGCGATCCGCTTGGCAAGGCAGGCGCCCCGGGTAAAGATTCCAATCACGCAAACCCCATCGCTTCCCCTGTTTTTTTCCACAATTTCATAGCAAATCCGGGTAATTGCGCGGGAAATTGCCTTTTCATCCATAATCTGGGCTGTCAGGTTCATACTTCCTCTCCTTTCCGTTTTTGCACAAAAAAGACGGCCCGTCTGTCCGTCTGAACACACAAGGCCGCCTGGAAAGTTCTTCAGCAAAATACAGTATCCCCTTTTGAAATACTGTACAGCAAATTCTGTTTTCAAGCAAGACCGCCTTGCCTGTCTCTCTGGACCGGCTTAAAGGTTGTCAAAAACATTTTCTTTTTGATATATTATACCCACAAACCACAGGATTGTCCATTCCTTTTGACAAATTTCCTCGATTTTTCAAATCTGCCGACTAGAACAATACAACTCCCAGCAGTTTTGTCTGATATGACCAGTTATCCATTTCAATAACTTTCCATATCCGCCTGCTGCGCCGTTCCCATGCCCGTACGGGATTCCCTGATATGATATTGGAAGCTGCCTCTTTACCCTGCAAGCAACAAAACGCCAAAAGATTTATAAGAAAAAATCCGGACAAAATTGTCCGGATTTTTTATACTTAATAGCTGGCATAATGGGCGTCAATATCCTGCGTACCGATTTCATTTTCGCTTCGGAGGAGATTGTTGTCCATCATATTTTCCAGGGTCTGTTTTTGCCATTCATAGCTTTTTTCTTTTTCCCCATTCTTCTCCATAGAAGTCAACTTCATAAAATGGAGCTGCAAATTGTCGGGAATTCCCTGAAAATGCTCATCGTTCATGAGTTCACTTTCTTTAATATGCCAGGAAATTCCATCTGCATGCTTCAATTGCGGATACTCCTGAGAAAAGTCAATGAACCGATCCGTGATATCCATATCCCCCATGACCTCATCATCAATCAAGTACACGGCAGCTTTTCCAATACGCACCTGTACACGCAAATTTGTCACTGCGGCAGTATACAAATCCGGATCGTTTGCATCTTCCGCAGCAGGGATTTTGCAGAAAATCATCTCCACATTGGGAGCGGAACCATCCTCCCGGGCAGGAGCGCATTGCTCGATTTTTATTTCCAATTCTTTCTTGGCTTTCGTTGGAATTTCTTCTCTGGTTGCAACCACCACGGAAAAATCATAGTCTTCCCGATTAAACAGATCGCCGATTGCCGCAGTTAAAAAGACAACTAAGATTACACCAATAATTACATGGAACCGGTAGTAATACCAGAAATTGACCCACTTATCTTTGAATGTTTTTGATTCCCGGACAGCACCGCGGTGCTCGTCCCGTCTTTTTCTCTCAGCCATGTTGCCTCCACCTTTCATTGACGTATGATCTCCCTGACTAAGGGCTGCAACGTACCCGGAAAGCCCTTACTCCGCCAGGAAATGCCGCGTCCGGCGAAGCGAGTAAGAGAATCAGCCATTGTCCTATTCAGATTCCTGCTATACGCTCCCAGCAATTCCAACACCCGCAAGGAGTTCGCGGAAAAACGTTGAAATCTGCAAAAACACCCGTATGCTTAATCCCGCAGTTTCATTGTGGGGAAGAGCAAAGTATCACGAATGGAAGCGCTGTCCGTCAAAAGCATGACCAAGCGATCAATCCCAATTCCAATACCGCCTGTCGGAGGCATACCATACTCCAATGCAGTGAGGAAATCTTCATCCACATCATTTGCTTCTTCATCGCCAAGCGCTTTTAGTCTTGCCTGCTCTGTAAAGCGCGCCCGCTGATCAATGGGATCGTTGAGCTCAGAAAATGCGTTGGCATGCTCTCTTCCCACAATAAACAGCTCGAAGCGCTCCGTGTACTCCTCGTTACCGGGCTGCTTTTTGGCAAGCGGGGAAATCTCGACAGGATGGCCGGTAATAAAAGTTGGCTGCACCAACTTATCCTCACAGTATTCTTCAAAGAAAAGATTGAGGATATCGCCTTTTTTGTGCCGTTCCTCATATTCAATATGGTGCTCTTTGGCAAGCGCTCTCGCCTGTTCCAAAGTCTTAATCTGTGTAAAATCAATGCCGGAATATTTCTGTACGGCTTCTACCATAGAAAGACGTTCAAACGGCTTGGAAAGATCAATTTCCACACCCTGATAATGAATTACCGTTGTGCCAAGAACTTTTTGGGCGACTTCGCGGATCAGATTTTCCACCAAATCCATCATACCATGGAAATCCGTATATGCCTGATAAAGTTCCAGCAGGGTAAATTCCGGATTGTGCCGCATATCAATCCCTTCATTACGGAACACACGGCCCATTTCATAAACTCTGTCAAAGCCGCCGACAATCAGGCGCTTCAAATACAGTTCCAGAGAGATCCTCAAATACATGGTGATGTCAAGTGCGTTGTGATGGGTAATAAACGGTTTTGCCGCAGCGCCGCCTGCCAGTGTTTGCAGGGTTGGGGTTTCCACTTCCATGAACCCCTGACTGTCCAGGCAATTACGGATGGCACGCAAAATCAAAGTACGTTTCACAAACGTGTCTTTGACTTCCGGATTAACAATCAAATCCAGATACCGCTGGCGATAACGCATGTCCATATCCTTCAGGCCATGAAATTTTTCCGGCAGAGGCAGCAGGGATTTCGTCAAAAGCACCATAGAAGCCGCTTTCAAAGAAATTTCACCACGGCGGGTTTTAAAGACTTCTCCTTCCACCCCGATGATATCGCCGATATCCCATTTTTTCATTTCCTCATAGGGTTCTTCCCCGATAAGGTTAATTTTCACATACAGCTGAATCCTGCCGCTGGAATCGCGCAAATCCAGAAAAGAAGCCTTCCCCATTTCACGGCGGGCCATAATCCTTCCAGCCAGGCGGACCGTTTTTCCTTCATATTCTTCAAAACCATCGATGACATCCGCCGCATGGTTGGTGACGTCATAAGTGGTAATCACATAAGGATCCTTCCCCTGTGCTTTTAAAGCGGCCAGTTTTTCCCGGCGCACCGCAATTTCCGAGGAAGTGTCTATTGGAGTATTTTCAACATGCTCCATCCGGTTTTGAATTTCCATATTTTTACATCCTTTCGCCTATTGATTGAAAAAAGGCGGGCGGCCCTTGCCGGTGCCCCCGCACATTTTTTCCAGACCATGCAGTCGTTTATTTTGAAATTTCAAGAAGTTCAAAAGAAATCGTTCCATCAGGAACCTCGACTTCAATGATATCTCCTACTTTATGGCCAAGCATTGCCTTGCCAATTGGGGACTCGTCAGAAATTCTCCCTGCATTCGGATCCGCTTCCGTAGAACCGACGATTTGATATTCTACTTCCTCGTCAAACTCAATATCCTTCAGCTTTACTCTGGAACCAACGCCGACATGCTCAGTTGACAATTCCGATTCGTCTAAAATTTTAACATTCTTCAGCATAGCCTCAATTTCAGCGATTCTCGCTTCGATAAAAGCCTGCTCATTTTTCGCTTCATCATATTCGCTGTTCTCCGACAAATCGCCAAAGGACAGAGCTACTTTGATTTTCTCCGCAATTTCCTTGCGTTTAACCGTTTTCAGGTTTTCGAGTTCCGCCTCTAATTTCTTAAGACCGTCATCAGTCAAAGTAATCTGTTTTGCCAAATTCAATCATCCCTTCGTATTACACTTGGTGCTTTATTGCTGCTGTCCGTAACGGGCAGCCTACTCCGCGCCCCCGACTGGAGGAGCTTTGTGCAATAAGAAAAGTTTTGAACAGCAGCTTCTGTTCAAAACATCCATGGCAATTCCATTCATCTCCTGCAAAACCAACGGGTAATGCTGCCATCATCAGGTTTTGCAATAGTTGTATTATAGTCAAAACAACCGTGATGTGTCAAGTCCTTAACCTAATCCCAAAGCAACCTTCCCCGCGTTTTTTGGTTCTTCCCGCCGCGCATGGCAGAGCTCTTCAACCGCAATCAATTGACCGTGTATGCTCACCGCACAGCATACAGGCTGAATCCTCTGCCTGCCGGCTGCATCTTCAAACAACGCGGCGGCAACAGCACCTGGTTCCACAGCATATCCCTTCTCCAATAAATACTGACGAATAGGTTGTTCCGCCACGCCATAATACTTCTCAATAGGAATGCCGGCAAGAAATACCTGCTGCTGTTTTTCGCAGCGGAACTGGAGCGGATATTCCGAAAGTAATGTTTCACTGGAAGAAACCAGAACCGCCGCACCGGTTTCTTCTAAGATTTCCTCCCGTAAAGTCTCATAACAGGATGGAAACTTTGTAAAAACCCCAATCGTGCGGTAAAAGCGCGCCATCGTCCGAACGATTTCCGGATGGCGGGCCATGCGATCATGGATTCGAATCACCCTTCTATCCGGAGCTAAAATACCGGCAAACCGCTCTAAGAAATCCTGGCACAATGCCATCTCATACCGTTTCGGTGAATGTGGAAACAGCCCGCAGTCTTCCGGGATTTGGATACCCGGTTCCACAACCGCAGCCGCCCGTTTTCTTCCGGTGAACCTTGTCACCTGTTTTTTTACCAAGGTATCCTCTTTTTTTCGGCAATGGAAAATGGTCACTGGAACCCCCAGCAGTAATTCTTCTGTGAGAAACCCTCTCCAGTACTTCCATTTTTCCCTGATTCCCTTTCCTCGCTTTGCATCGACAATCACAAACACCGTTCTTCACCGCCTTTCGCCGTACAGTATATGCAAAAGGTGGCTTCGCCATACGTCAGGCAAGTACAGTGGGCTGTAACGCTGGGATAAAGTTTCGGATAATTCCAAACGCAATCAGTAAAACAGCCAGATATATCAGCCATTTGGAGGATAGTTTTTGGTTGAAGGGGATCCAGCCGTAACGGATAAACTGGACGCAGCAGACAGCCGCATAACTGATCAGAAACGGCAGCAACAGGCATAATGCCGCATTAAAACGAAACGCCTGCAAAAAATCCAAATGGAGGATGCTGTACAACGCCCTTGTCGTCCCGCAGCCAGTGCAATAATATCCGGTTATCTCATAAATAGGGCAGGGGATGAATCCCCTGCCCTCGGAAGGATTATGGAAATACAGAAAAACAGCCCCGATTCCCGCCAATATTGCAAAGAGCAAAACCAGAAGAACGCGCTTTTTCCGGTTTAATAGTACCATGACGCCGATGCAAAGCCTGCAAAAATAGCCACAAAAAGAATGTAGAGGACAATGACTGCAGCTAACAGAGAACCTGCCACGATCAGCAGGATTTTACAGGTTTTTGCAGCCTTTGCCGCATCCTGATATCTGGCTTCCTGATTTGCCCTGTCAATCTTGGTTGCAAAAATAATTGCCGGAATGCCCAACGGCAGACAGAACAGCAGCGCCAAAATAGAGAGCACAAGATAGGTGCTCGACGATACCGGCTGACCCGGCTGCGGAGCCTGATAATATCCGCCTGGCGCGCCATAGGGGTTCTGATTTTGATAAGACCCTCCCTGTCCAGGTGCGTATTGATTATAAGGCTGCTGCTGATAGGGATTTCCCTGTGCCTGACTCGGTTCCTGAGACGCCGAAACCTGCTGGGAAGAACCTTGATATGAAGTTGTTTCCACCTGTGCGCCACAGTTTCCGCAAAAGCGGGCATCCTCTGCCAAAGGCGCCCCACAGCGATTACATGTTTTCATTTGTTTTCCCCTTTCCATATTTAGAGAACGCCAGACGTCAGCCAGGATGGCAGAAGATTCGTCTGATATAAAATATATCCGATTTTAATAATAATCCCTACAAAAGAGATAATTACCCCTGCAACAGCAAGCCCCTTTGTCCGGTTCGCATGAAATCCGAGGAAAGACGCAATCAGGCCAACCGGACACAAAATCAGCCAGAAATAGAACAAGCCGACAATGGAACAGGTAAATCCCACGACAGTGCAGATATCTCCCCAGGTGTACTCTTTTTTCTTAGGAGTCTGGTATGGGTTCATATACCCCGGAGTCCCGTAATACTGCCGTGACGTTTCCTCTGCAAACTGCCCCATCTCCTGAGCGGCATTGGCATAACCCGCCTGAGCAGAGGTATCCGGCGAACCCATCTGCTGGGTTTCAGCCGCAGTAGGATTTTCTGCCAAAGGCGCTCCGCATTTATAGCAAAACCGCGAAGAGTCCGGATTTTGTGCGTAACATTTATTACAGATCATATGCTCTCTCCTTCTTTGCTGAAAATCCATTCAGCCATTTTCTTTTATCATATCTGCCAGAAAGGAAAAAAGCAAGTAAATTGCCGAAAACTTTATATTCTTATCCAGGAAAAACGCCGGAGTATTCCGGTGCTTTTCCTATTGTTTGAGAGTGTTAACTACTTCGACCGCTTTTTTAAACTGCTCATCATTGTCCACAGAGACGTCTGCAAATGCAGGCTGGGATGCCGAATCCAGTGCAGAGGTCACTTCAAAGTCCGGTTTGATACCTACGCCATTGAAATTTTCACTTTTTGCAGTGGCATAAGTGGCAACCGTATACTCAATCGCGGAACCGTCGCTGAGCTGCTCAATGTTTTGCATAACTCCCTTGCCATAGGTCGTGGTTCCCACCGACTTTGCCTTCTCATAATCCCGGAGCGCCTGGGTAAACAGTTCTGCCGCAGAAGCTGTATTCTGGTTGGTCAAAACAACCATAGGCAAATTCAGTTCTTCTGTGTCCGAGGTTGCGAGCACTTTCGTCGTACCGTCCTGATAAGTGGCAGTGACAATGGTACCCTCCGGCAAAAGGGAATCCAGCATATTGGTAGCCGCTTCAACCAAGCCGCCCGGATTATCCCTCAAATCAAAGATAATACCAGTGGCACCGGATTTTTGCGCTTCGGCAATGGCTTTGGAAAACTGTGTCTCAGTTGCTGAGGTAAACTGAGAGATTTTGATATAGGCGTTGGAGTCTACCATCCGGTACTGCACTGTCGGAATTTCAAAGTTCTTCCGTACAATTTCAAACGGGATATCCTCATTATTCCTCCGGACAGTCAGTGTGAGAGTTGTCCCAGGTTCCCCTTGCAGAGAGTTTACCATCTCGGCGACATTGCTCACACTCACCTGTTTCCCATTGACAACGGTAATCAAATCCCCAGACTGAATTCCGGCTTCTTTCGCAGGCGCATCATCATAAACGTCATGTACCAGAATATATCCAGAATCCGAGGCAGTCACTTCCACACCGATTCCAACCAGGTTCCCGTTGAGAGAATCAATTTCCTTTTTGTATTCTTCCGCCGTATAATACCGAGCGTATCGATCGCCTATTCCACGCATATATCCAGCTGTGATCCCATCCATCAGAGCGGTCTGATCCACTTCCCCGATATAATTGTTCCGGACCTTTGCATCTACTTCCGCCAATTTGGTATAGACCGCTTCACGGGATTTGATATCCTGCATCATCGTATCAAACTGGTTTCTGGAAAAAATCATCGTAACCGAAAACGTAATTGTCGCGACCACTGCCATCAGCGCGATTGTAGCGCCGATTGAAATCTTTTTCTTCATCAAATTCTCCTTTCGCATTGCAGGGGCTGTCAAGCTTTCTGCATGTTGAAAGCGTCTTTTACAAATTTTAAGCGGATAAAACAAACGCGGTATATATAATCATATACCGCGTTTGTCTTTCCTTATCCATGAAAAGCCTAAGGCCATTCCAAACCCTTCATCGGATTGGCGGCATAATCAGTGCCCTATTAAAAATAGTTTGCCGGATTCGTATGCTGTCCGTTAATCCGGATTTCAAAGTGACAATGCGGTCCTGTGGACCATCCGGTAGAACCAATATAAGCGATTGTCTGCCCTTGGCTGACCTGCTGGCCTGTGCCGACCGCAATGCTGCTGCAATGCGCATACAGAGTAGAATACCCATCGCCATGATCAATAATCAGATAATTTCCATAGCCTGCCGGCTGCCACCCGACCGATTTCACCACCCCGCTCTTGGAGGCGACGATCGGTTTCCCATAAGCGCCGCTCATGGTAATATCAATTCCGGTATGGAAGTCCGTTCCTCCAAAGCGCCATCCATAGCTGCTGGAAACATAGGTGTTGCCCGGAACCGGCCAGAGGAAAGAACTGTCGTCCGATGGGGGGACCACAATGCCATCATCCTGATCATAGATATCCTGGATTTCCTGCTCATTTTGTTCCATTTGGGCAGTATACTCTTCCAAGGTTGTTCCCAACTGATCCAATGCGTCTTGCAGCTTTTGCTGGCTGTTCTTGCTCTGTTCCGCCTGGGTTTCCAACTCGCGGAGTTTGGTGTTCAGCGTATCCTGATCAGTCTGAAGCGCACTGCGGTCATTTTCTAACTGTGTGCGGGCTTCCACCAACTGAGTTTTGGAAGTTTCCAATTCCTGCTTCGCACTCTCCAAATCCTGCGCCTGCCGCTCCAGTTCATTCATAACCTGCTGGTTATATGCCGACATGTGCTCGATATTTTCCGCTGTGGAAAGGGCATCCCCGAAGGACTCCGCTCCCAAAATCAAATCCAGCGAGGAGACATCATCGTGCATGTACATGACGCGCAGAAATTCCATCAATTCATCGGTGCGCTTTTCCAAGGCGGTTCTTTTTTCAGTAATCTCCTGCTCTTTTGCAGTGATTTGCGTTTCCAGCGTGGAGATCTCCGACTCCTTTGCGCTAATCTGCGTATTGTACGCCTCGATTTTTGCCGTTAATACATCCACTTGCTGCTGGGTCAATTCTGATTGAGCGGCAAGCTGCTCCTGTTTTTCCGACTCTGCCTGAATCTGGCTTTGTGTATTCGCCATCTGATCCTTAATTTCATCGCTCTGCTGCTGCAGGGACTCATATTCCGACTGAAGCTCCTCCAAAGTCTTTGCCTGAACCGGCATTATAGTCTGTGTACAGGCAATCAGCATCGCACAGCACAATACTGCGCTTACTGCCTTCATGAAAAAATGCTTTTTCATGGCGTTCTCCTTCCTTTCCGCAAAGCAAACTCCGGCTTTCTATCTATTTCGGGGAAGCAGGAACTCTGTTCCCCGTTGTTTTCTTACAAATACAGCCTTGGATTGACCGTGGAGCCATTCACTCGGATCTCAAAATGGACGTGCGGGCCATAAGCCCATCCAGTTTCTCCAATGGCGCCGATGACTTCTCCCTGTTTCACCTGCTGTCCCACGGAAACATACAGCGCGCTGGAATGTCCATACAAGGTCACAAAGCCGTCCCCATGGTCAATCATAATCATCTGTCCATAACCGCCGTTATAGGCTGCCCCGTTGGGATCCCATCCCGCATAGATAACCGTACCGCTGGCGGAGGCCACATATGGTTTGCCCATGGCCGCATTCCGGGTCACATCAATCCCTGTATGAAAATCTGTATTGTCAAAACGCCAGCCATATTCAGAAGAAACATACATATCGCTGCTTTGGACAGGCCAGATAAAACTCCCGTCATATTCATCATCCGCGGATGGAGGCGCAGGGTCTGGCTCGGAGGAAGATCCGCTTCCTGAAGAACTTGAATCATTGCCGTCCTCGCCCTGAGAAGGCGGTTCCGGCGTGGATTCCACCGGCGGTTTGGGGTTTTGGGCTGCATTTTGGATAATATCCTGAATTAAGGATTCTGTCACACCCGCCTGTGTTTGGATCTCATCCCCATGCAGCTGCAAATCCTGTTTTAATAAAAGCAAATTGGCTTCGGTATCTTCACTCTCACTCATCTGCCGGTTATATTCATCCCGCTTTTGCTCCAGCAGGGCATTATCTGTTTCCAGAGAGGACTGTTCCTGAGTAAGCTGCGCTGTCAGCGTCTGAAGTTCTGCCTGCTGGGAGAGCAGTTTTTCCTGCGATTGCGTCAGAGAACGCTGCTGTGCGGCTAATTCCTCCATGACCTGCTGCTGGTAGTTGGAAACGCTTTTCACGTTTTCTGCTGCGGACAAAAAGTCCCCAAACGATTCCGCCCCAAACAGGAGATCCAGCACGGAGATGTCATTTTCCATATAGGAAAAACGGAGGAATTCCATCAATTCGTCACAGCGTTTGGAGGCGTCCTCCTTTTTCTGCTCAATTTCCGTTTTGGTGGTCTCTATCGTTGCGCCCAGTTCTTCCATCGCGGTCTGCTTTTGGGAGATACTGGTATTAATGGTTTCAATTTTCTGTTCCAGCACGCCAATCTGCTGGGTAGTCAGCTGCGTCTGTTCTGCAAGCAGCTTTTGCTTTTCCTGTTCAGCAGTAATTTTGCTGTTGGTATCTGCAAGCTGCTGGGAAACCTGCTGCTGCTGTGCTTGGAGGGAATCATACTGCGCCTGAAGGCTATCCAATTGGGATGATTCTTTTGCCAAAGGAAAGAGCGGCAGCACAGAAATCAGCAATGTGCAACACAACAAAAGACATACGGCACGTTTCATACGATATCCCACAAATTTCCCCTCCTACAGCATAGAAAAGTTTCTAATTTATATCGTACAAAAACCAAAGCCTGTTTTTGACAGGCTTTGTAATTGTTTCTATACTTTCAAATACTTCCTAGTGGAAATCAAGCTTCCAAAAACGCCCATGCCAATTCCGAACAGGATAAATCCAATCAGAACGCACCACCAGATGCTCCCAAAGGGAATGATTGCACCGGACACCCCTGCAATCCAGGAAGAGGAACTGGTTGACAGCCACTTTGTTATGCTGTCATAGGCATACCAGAGTACTCCATAAGAGAGCAGAGCAGAAATCCCGCCCAGGATCATACCCTCCACAATAAACGGGAGCCAGATAAAGCTGTCCTTGGCGCCAACGTATTTCATAATATTAATTTCTTTGCGGCGGCTGAAAACCGTGATCCGAATCGTATTGGCAATGATCACAAGGGACACAACCAGCAAAATCAATATAATTGCAGCGCCAATCACCGTGACAATGTTTTTCATATTGATCATGACGTTCGCCACTTCTGTCGGCGCGCGCACGTTTTCCACGCCAGTCATACCCTGCATCTCGGATACGACGGCCGCCATCCCTTCAAGTTCTTCCAGTTTGATACGGTAGGACGCCGGATATGGGTTTTTATCCAATTCGCTGAGAATGCTGACAGCATCCCCATATTTTTGCTTTTGATCTTCCAGCGCGTCCTCTTTTGATATGTACTCGTAGGATTTCAGGCTGGACAAGGCGTTGATTTTTCCTTCTACCGCGCCTTTTTGTTCCGCTGTAATATCATCTTTGAGGAAAACAACCAGTTCGTTTTGCTGTTCCACATAGGTGACCGCACTGGAAATATTCATAGAAAACAACACGGCGAAGCCGACCAGAATCAGGCAGGCAGTCAACGTTCCGACCGAAGCAAACGACATCAAGCGGTTGAACCAGATATTCTTTGCTCCATCCTTAACAAGATATCGAAAATTAGAAAATTTCATTCTATCCTCCATTCCGGATCATCCGCAACAACTGTACCGTGTTCAATCGTGACAACCCTGCGGTTAAAACGATAGACCAGATCGTGTTCATGCGTAACCATAACGACAGTTGTCCCCATCTTATTGATCTCGTTGAGCAAATCAACAATTTCATAGGAGAGTTCCGGATCAATATTTCCCGTAGGCTCATCCAGAATGATCAGGGAAGGATTGTTCACCAGGGCGCGCGCAAGCGCAACACGCTGCTGCTCGCCCCCAGAAAGTTCAGTCGGCATTGCCTTTGCCTTATTTTGCAGGCCTACCAGCCCCAAAATATAGGGAACTCTGCGGCGCATTTCGCGGTAAGAAACGTCAGTTACCCGCTGGGCAAAGGCAACATTATCATAGACACTCATGCTGGGAATCAGCCGGAAATCCTGAAATACGATTCCCATGGAACGGCGAAGATAGGGTTTCTGCCGTTTTTTGATTTTTGAAACTTGAAACCCATTAATCTCAACTTCCCCTGTTGTCGGGGATTCTTCAGCCATCATCAGTTTGAGCAGCGTGGATTTCCCGGCGCCGCTGGAACCGACAATAAACACAAATTCCCCTTTATCAATCTTCAAATTTACGTCGTTGAGAGCTTTTGTGCCGTTTGCATAGACTTTTGAAACATTGGTAAATTCTATCACTGCTCTCTCCTCCGAAAAAAAACCGACATTAATACTTCACCGGGTTTGCAGTCAAATACTTTTTGACCATCAGCGCCACTTTAAAGACAATGGCATGATCAAATTCGCGCAAATCCAGTCCCGTAATCTTTTTAATTTTTTCCAACCGGTACACCAGCGTATTTCTGTGTACAAAAAGTTTTCTCGACGTTTCAGAAACATTGAGATTATTTTCAAAAAATTTCTGGATCGTGAAGAGCGTCTCATGATCCAGGGACTCAATAGAACCCTTTTTAAAGACCTCTTTCAAGAACATTTCACAAAGGGTGGTCGGAAGCTGGTAAATCAGGCGTGCAATTCCCAGGTTATCGTAACTAATAATGGATTTTTCCGTGTCAAAAACCTTTCCGACTTCCAAAGCGACCTGTGCCTCTTTAAAAGAGCGTGCCAGTTCCTTAATACCTACCACAGTCGTGCCGATGCCGACAACAGCATGGGTATAGAATTCACTGGACAGGGTATCTACAATCGAACGGGACAGTTTTTCCAGATCCTTGCTGTCAATACCCGCCTTGATTTCTTTTACCAGGACAATATCTGTTTCACTGATATTAAAGATAAAGTCTTTCTGTTTATCTGGGAAAAGATTTTGGATGACATCATATGCGGAGATATCGTTGGAAGAGATGATTCGGATCAACAGAACCACGCGGGTAACATCTGTGTTGAAATGGAGTTCCCTTGCCTTTACATAAATATCGCCTGGGAGGATATTATCCAAAATAACATTTTTAATAAAATTATTACGGTCATATTTTTCATCATAGTATTGTTTAATACTTGTCAGAGATACCGCAAGGATTGCCGCATATTTTGCCGCAGCTTCATCGCTGCCTTCTACAAATACAGCGTATTCTGGTTTCAAACGGGAGCCAAACGGTTTGTAGGTATATCCGTCACGGACAAAAATGTCATGAGTATCGGACAATTCAAATGATACAAATTCGTTGACCTCACCAATTTTGCTTAATTCGCTGCAGGAAATGATGGTTGCTGTATCGTCAACGACACCAATCACTCTGTCAATTGCATCCCGCATTTGGTGAACTACGCCTTGAAAAAGTCTGTTAGACATAACTGATTTCCCCTCTTTATTTTTTTGGTTCAGTTCCCGTTCCATATAGGAAGGATAACCGGAATTGGGACTTGGCTCTGCCGCCATAACAAATGAGTATAACATTTTCGAAACAAAATACACTATTAGCTATACCCGCTTATTATATATTTTACATAACTTTCGTCAATATTGCAACAGAATCTTCTCAAAAAAGCGTTTTTTGTCAGAAATCCTCTTCTATTTTACGGCAAAATTAATAAAAACAAATTTATCATAAAACTACGATTGCATATTATTATAAATCCTGTCGAAATAAAAAATGTTACCAAACCATGAAAAGAGCCTGATAAGTATGTGATAAAGTAAAAGGTTTTCTCAAAATTATATAAAATTTCATCAATACCAATAGAAATATTTAGAAATCTTGACATTTTATTCGAATTAGTCTACCATAAAATAAAAAAGGTTATATAATTTTTCAGGAGGTTTTTCATATGAGAGGATATGGCATGATCGATGTCAATCAACCGGGTTGGCTGGAAAAAGATAGGCCAACTGCTGATCCGATGGGAGCAGTTGTCCGTCCGATTGCAGTTGCCCCCTGTTCCAGCGATACGCACGCTATGCACGGGGGATCGGGAAGAATCCAAAACCGCATTCTCGGCCACGAGGCAGTCGGGGAAGTTGTGGAAGTCGGCAGCCTTGTGAAAAATTTTCATCCCGGTGATGTCGTTGTTGTTCCCTGTTGCACACCAAACTGGACGGAAAAAGCAATGCAAAAACGCGGAGGAAATAATGCCCATGATTCCGGCATGATGAAGAGTTTTAAGTTTTTAAGCAGTATTGACGGCGTTTTTGCAGAATTTTTTCATGTCAATCAGGCGGATTCCAATCTGGTTCTGCTTCCCAAAAATGTTTCTGTCGATGCAGCCCTGATGACAGTAGACATGATGTCTACTGGTTTTTATGGCGTCGAAATGGCCAACGTACAGTTCGGC
Source organism: uncultured Clostridia bacterium (assembly GCA_937901805.1). GTDB lineage: Bacteria > Bacillota > Clostridia > Oscillospirales > Ruminococcaceae > Pseudoruminococcus_B. The sequence continues at coordinate 14,389 of CALDJI010000070.1, forward strand.
GACACTGTTGTTGTCTTTGGTATTGGCCCGGTTGGACTGATGGCAGTAGCTGGCGCGGCCCTTAGAGGAGCAGGAAGAATTATTGCCATTGGTACTCGTCCAAACTGTGTTGCCCTGGCAAAAGAATACGGTGCCACTGACATCGTCAGTTACAAAGACGGTGATGTTGTAGAACAAATCCTGAAAATGGAAGGACAGGTTGACTCAGTCATTATTGCAGGCGGAAATGCCAACAGCATGAATCAGGCGCTTTCCATTACAAAACCGAATGGAACAATTGCAAATGTCAATTTCTACGATGCATCTGAGCAATTTGAAATTCCCACCTATCTT
>CALDJI010000071.1 GCA_937901805.1 uncultured Clostridia bacterium
CCGGGATTTTTATGAATTCCGATTCATAAGGAACACAACGTAAAAATTTAGACAAAGTCAAAAAGAATTCTATCTCAAGTTCTTAGGGTTAAATTGAATCCAGTTTAAGTCCGATTTTGCATAAGTATCCGAAACAGATTTAGAATAAAGCTATTACTCAGAATATGGGGAGGGCTTTATGGAAAAGCATTTTGGACTGAGGATTGATGAAAAACTGTTGAAGAAATTTCGTTATGTCTGCGCCTATGAAGGCCGTTCTGCAAACCGCCAGTTATTGCAGTTAATTATCAAGTGTATTGCAGAATATGAAGAAAAACACGGCAAGATTGAGTTTGATGAGGAAAACAATATGGAATAAATCCATATCCTGCCGGAAATGGGTTCCCACCATCCCCCAGTAGAGCGGTTCGCCTCTGCTGGGGGCTTTCATCTTTGGCAAATTGAGCCCAATTAATTGAAAGCCGTGTTTTTTCTGTGTACAATGGAAGAGTAATCCGACAGCAAAATGCTGTATCACAAAAAGAGAACCAATACCGTAAAAGGAGGCTTTTCTGATGAACTATGTTATCCATAACAGACAGCCGGAAGATGCTCTGCACTATTTTGAAGAAATCTGTGCAATTCCGCACGGCTCCGGCAATGAACAGGCAATCAGCGATTTCCTGTTCCGCTTCTTTCAAGATCAGGGCCTGACTGTAAAACAGGACAAAATGGGCAATCTCTATGCACGCAAAGAGGGAAGCGCAGGCTGTGAACATCTGCCTGCAATTTTATTGCAGGGTCATATGGATATGGTCTGTGAGAAAAACAGCGATACGATTCATGATTTTGAAAAAGATCCGCTACAGCTTATGGTAGACGGCAGTTTCCTGCGCGCTAAGGGTACCACCCTCGGCGCGGACGATGGCACGGCAATTGCCTATATGATGGCGATCGCCGCAAGGAAAGACCTTGTCCATCCACCAGTGGAAATGCTCATTACCGTCCAGGAGGAGACCGGGCTGGACGGCGCCGCGGCAGTAGATCCCTCTTTCTTTACTGCAAAAAAAATGATAAACCTCGATGAATCCCCTGAAGGGTTTGCGTTTGTCAGCTGCTCCGGAGGGCTTCAGGTACAAAGCCGCAGGCAGGCAAAGCGTATCCCGGCGCGGGGGCAGGCAGTCTCCATCAAAGTACGCGGGCTGCTCGGCGGGCACTCCGGCAACGATATCAATGCCGGACGTGCAAATTCCAATAAAATCATGGCGCGCGCACTTATGCTTCTGCTTGACGAATTCGGTCCCTACTCCCTGGCAAACGTCTACGGCGGTTCCAAGCCAAACGCCATCCCAAGGGAAGCGGACGCCCTGGTGGTTGTCCCGGACGCGGACAGAGCCGTTTCCTGCATCCGTACGCTGGAAGCACAGATCAAAGCAGAGATCGGAATCCAGGAAAAAGGATTTTCCCTGGACGTACAGAAAGAGGAACTCCCGCAGACCATGCTGGACGCGCAGGACTGCGCGGATTTTATCCGCCTGTTTTTCCTGCTGCCGGAGGGAATCCAAACCTATTCCATGGTGATGAGGGATCACACGGACTGCTCTCTCAATACCGGCGTAGTGGAAACGCAGGGGGACACCCTCTGCGTACTCAGCTCCATCCGAAGCGCTGCCGCCGCCCAAAAGCACATGGCAGCCCGCCAGATACAGGAGCTTTGCCGCTGTTTTGGCGCGCAGTATGAACTGCTCAGCGAATACCCCGGCTGGGCAATGGCGGAAAATTCCCCTATCCGGGATCTTGTCTGCCGTATCTACCGGGAGCAGACCGGAAAAGAGATGGAGATCAACATCACCCACGGGGGACTGGAAAGCGGACTTCTGGCGGACAAAATGCCGGGAATGGACATCATTGCCATCGGACCGAACAACTATGAGTTCCACACCCCGGACGAGCACCTGGATCTGGATTCCTTTGCGCGCACCTTTGACCTGATCCTCCGGGTACTGAAAGCCCTTTCGGAAGAGGAGTAGACGATGAAGCACCCCATCGCATTTTCTCCGCCCGATATCGGGGAGCAGGAGATTGCCGCTGTTTCGGAAGTCCTGCGTTCCGGTTGGATCACCACAGGTCCGAAAACCAAGGAATTTGAGCGGCGCCTTTCCGAGTACTGCGGTACCGGCCGCACCGCCTGCCTCGGATCGGCAACCGCCGCCCTGGAGCTGACCCTCCGCCTGCTCGGTATCGGCCCGGGGGACGAGGTGATTACCAGCGCCTACACCTATACCGCTTCGGCGAGCGTTATCTGTCATGTCGGCGCTACTCCTATCCTGGTGGACACTGCACCGGACAGCTATGAAATGGATCTGGAGCAGCTGAAAGCCGCCGTTACACCCCGGACCAAGGCAGTAATCCCAGTGGACATTGCCGGGGTCATGTGCGACTATACCCGGATTCTCCGTATTTCCAGGGAAACGGCAGGGCGTTTCTCCCCCTCGAAAAACCCTGTCCAGCAAGCGCTCGGGCGGATTGCCGTCATTGCGGACGCGGCGCATTCGCTGGGCGCGTGGCGGGACGGAAAACGCTCCGGGCAGGCGGCTGATTTTTCCTGTTTTTCCTTTCATGCGGTCAAAAACCTGACCACAGGGGAGGGAGGAGCCGCTACCTGGAACCCTGTACCCAGTATCCCGGACGGGGAGATCTATCGGCAGTACATGCTCCTCTCCCTGCACGGGCAGTCAAAAGACGCACTGGAAAAGGCCATAGGCGGAAGCTGGGAATACGATATTCTTTCTCCGGCCTACAAGTGCAACATGACGGATATCCAGGCCGCAATCGGATTGGTGCAGCTTTCCCGCTATCCGCAGCTGCTTGCACGCAGGAGAAAACTGTTTGCCTGCTACCGGGAGGGGCTTTCCGACGCGCCCATCTCCCTTCTGGAGCATGTTGGGGACGGATACTGCTCCAGTCATCACCTCTGCCTGACCAGCCTTTCAGGAATTACAGAGGAACAGCGCAACGAAGTGATCCGCAGGCTGGCAGAGCAGGGGATTGCGGCAAACGTCCACTACAAACCGCTTCCTCTGCTGACCGCTTACCGAAACCTTGGGTTTTGCGCAGATGATTACCCAAATGCCGTAAAACAGTATCAAAAAGAGCTGACCCTGCCCTTGCACACTTTGCTTCGTATAGAAGATGTGCAAGAAATCACGCAAATACTCAAAGAGATTCTTACCCAAACAATCTAGATGTTTTACCGGGCCGTGGATATCCACGGCCCGTTTTTTCATGGAAGGCGTATATTCTGCCCGGGATAGATCAAATCCGGGTTGCGCAGCCCATT
>CALDJI010000072.1 GCA_937901805.1 uncultured Clostridia bacterium
AAGCTTTGATGCACATGGTGAGAAAATGCTTTTTGAAAAAGTTTTTTATGATACTGGACTAATACGTTTGATTAAGACCAAGGCGTAAAGAATAAAATAGAACGAAGTGTCATATTGTTTTTGAAGTTCTCCAGAAATAGAAAAAGCAGATAGAAAAACTATCTGCTTTTTTATTTTCTTATTGGTTTTATCATACTAGAAAAAGACTTGAAATCCCTGCAAAATGTTATACAACAGCACAATGAGTTACCTGAACTGGTTTTAATCTGACATGAAGAAAGTGAATGGAGCAAGCAAAATCTGTTTGCCGGATGGACAGACGTTGATCTGTCAGAACAGGGAAGAAAAGAAGCAGGATTTGACTTTGACATCTACTTTGCTTTCTTATTTAAAGAGGGCAATGCATACATTAAATTTTGTATTAAAAAAGGGCAGGGCGGGAATGGTTGCCGACTGTGAAAACGTGGAGGCTCAATGAACGCCATTACGGTGCCCTTTGAGGATTAAACAAATCTGAAACTGAGTAAAAATATGGGGAAGCGCAAGTGAAAATCTGGAGACGCTCTTTGATATTCGTCCGCCAGTCTTACAGGAAGATGATACCCGTAATCCAAGGAATCAGGAACAGTATCGTGGAATTGAAAAAGGACAGCTTCTGTTGACAGAAAGTTTAAAAGATACCATCTCAAGAGTAGTCCCATATTTTGAATGTAATGTGAACCCGCAGATCGAAGCAGGAAATCGTATATCAATTACGGTTCATAGCAATTCTCTCAGGACTTTGGTAAGATATTTTGAGAATATGGGCGATCAAGAAATTGTTGATGTAAATATTTCAATGGGGGTTCCTTACGTTTACGAATTTGATAAAAATTTTACTGTGAAAAAGAAATATTACCTTGGAGATGAAGAAGTTATTAAACAAAATGGAACGTGCTGCAAAACAGGGGAAAGCAAAGGTCTAAAAAACCTCCATGTATCTCAATACATGGAGGTTTTTACTTTATTTTAGAAAACCTGAGACAATTTTAGCTTCCGCTTCTTCTTCCGTAAGGCCGAGAGTTTGTAATTTTAAAAGTTGCTCTCCGGCAATTTTTCCAATTGCGGCCTCATGGATCAAAGCGGCATTTCCATCATTTGCGATGAGTTCCGGTACCGCTTTAACAACACCGTTGTCAGCAATAATTGCATCACATTCTGAGTGTCCGGTACAAGCTGCGTTGCCAATAATGCGGGAATGGTACTCCTGAACAGAATCACCTTTGGCAACAGAACGGGAAGTCAACGTTGTACCTGAGTTTTCCCCATTTAAATAAACTTCAAAATCCGTATTGGCATATTGGGTGCCTTCTGTCAGTAAACGCTCCCGAATTAAAAGTTTTGCGTCTGCCGCAACAGTGGCTTTTGTTGTCCTGGTGGTTCGGTCAACGCCGCCGATTTGGGAAGTATCCATTTCCAGCGTGGAGCCTTCTGCCAGCGTCACTTCTGTTACGGGATCAATTTTACGGAGCCCCGTGCCATTTCCGGTACCAACATGTTTTTCTATATATTTAACGTGGGAATTTTTTTCTAAAAAGAAACGATGAATACCGTTGTGACGGGCGTCTTCCTCACCCTCCGTATGGACGCCGCATCCAGCAATGACCGTTATATCGGCGTCTTCTCCGATATAAAAATCGTTATAGACCAAGTCATCAATATTTCCATGTGTTACGCAAGCGGGGATATATACAGTTTCTCCCTTTGTCCCTGGTAATACAACAATATCCAGTCCGGGCTTATCTGTCTTTGGTTCTATTTGAATATGTTCTGTAGAAAGACGTCCTGCACACATTCCATCTTCCCTGATGTTATAAGCGCCTGAAAAACCATCCTGCCAATCCGACACTAAGCCGAGCAGTTTTTCTGTGATTTTACTCATCATAATTATAAATCATCCTTTCTGTTTCGGGCAGGAATCAGCCTCTTCCAATAATCCTGGAAGAATTTTATGGCGCGGCCCCATAGCTTGGACTTTTCCATCAGCTAAAACAACAATTTCATCTGCAATAGAGAGAATACGCTCCTGATGAGAGATGACGACCAGAGTACCCGTGAGAGACCGCCTGATTTCCTGAAATACCCCAATTAAGTTTTGAAAACTCCAAAGATCAATTCCTGCCTCCGGTTCGTCAAAAACTGTCGCTTTTGTGTGGCGCAAAATTACTGTTGCAATTTCAATCCTTTTAATTTCCCCGCCAGAGAGATTTGCATTTACTTCGCGATTAATATATTCCTGAGCACATAACCCTACTTTACTGAGGGTATCGCAGAGTTCCTCTTCGCTGAGGGTTCGCTTTGCTGCTAATTCCAGCAGATCACGCACCGTCAACCCCTTAAATCGTACAGGTTGTTGGAAAGCATAACTGATACCAAGGTTAGCGCGTTCTGTAATATCCAAATCTGTGATATCTTTTCCGTCTAAAAAAATACTCCCGTAATCCGGTTTTTGTAGTCCGGAAATCATTTTGGCAAGTGTGGTTTTTCCACCTCCGTTTGGACCAGTGATCACCACTAGTTTGGAATCTGGAATAATCAGATTGACGTCATCTAAGATCCGCTGACCGCCGGGAGCAGTCCATGTCAGGTGTTCAAGTGTCAGCATTTTTGTCATTACTCCTTTGTTCTGTCAAAATTCCTTATAAAATATGGATTTTTTACTTATACTCCATATGGCAAAGAATTCGATTTTTTGCAAATAATCAATTGATAGGATAATCTTTTAATCTTTTTAATTATATACTAAAATACTAGGAGTTTCAATCCCTTCAATACAGTTTTTCAAAATCTTTTTGAAAGGAATTTGACCACAGTAATTTGGTTACCAAAAGCAGTAAAATGAATATGGCTTTTTTCAAGAATTTCATTCGATAACAACGAGTATCTCTTTTCTATGTAAAATAGGGAAAATGGTTTACAAAAAACAGCGTCTGATTTTATAATAGTATTGTGACAGCAGTAGAGCAATATGTAAAAGGAGGTTTTTCCATGGAGCAGGTAGTGGATTTGCTTATAAAGCCCTATATTTCTGCACTGAAAAAAGAATTTGGAGAGCGGGTATGGTTTGTTGGGCTACAAGGCAGCTATGCCAGAGGGGAAGAGGGAGAACACAGCGATATCGATTTGGTTGTAATTTTAAATACAGTCTCCCTTGAAGATTTCTGCGTTTACAGCAGGATGCTGGACGGCCTGCCCCATCGGGAGAAAATGTGCGGGTTTATCTCTGGTAAAGAAGAATTGTTTGCCTGGGATCGTGCGGATTTGTTCCAGTTTTGCCATGATACAATTCCGATGATAGGATCCTTACAAGAGATCATGGAATCGATTCAGACTAATGATATTCAGCGCGCCGTTCATACCGGGATGTGCGATCTTTATCATGCATGTGCACACAATTTAGTTCATGGAAAAAAACTGGAGAGTTTACAGAACTGTTATAAATCCGCTAGGTTTCTTCTTCAGGCGATCGGTTATTTGCAAAAGGGAGTATACATAAGACGAAAAGAGGAATTAATGACAATCCTTCTTCCACTGGATAGGGATATCCTGCTTGTAGGAGAACAGATCAAAAATAGAGAGTGTATTACTGAAAAAGATTTTGAGCAATACTCGGGAATCCTTCTCAGATGGACTTCCAACTGGCTCATTCATCAAAAGGAAATGATACCGTATTAATTCCTTTATAGTCGTATGTTATTTGTCATTAGACAGAGAAATTTTCGAATAAAACAATGTGGTTCACCTGTAGCATTGTCATAGAGACGCGGGAGAGTAGTGGTGATATAGAATCCATAGCATGAGTGTGAAAAATTCATATTGGGATAAAATGAAAAGTGATGCCTATCAACAGGTACTGTCTGATACCTATCGAATCTGTTTTTTGATGATGCGGCTGACGATTTTAAGTGGTTTGCTGTGTATCTCGTTTTGTATTTTATACAGCGTTGCTTCCTGTATTCTGGTTTTTATCGGTTCGCACCAAAAATATTTCGTTTAAGGGCATAATAAAAAAGAAAAGATCCAGGAGAATTCTGCTGGTTCTTTTCCTTTTTTGTACATATTTTGGTAAGAATAAAATTCTTAAATTTTCCTTTATTTCATTGACGGTGGGGTAGTAAAGAGGAATAATAAACAGTAGTTCTTCTATTAAAGAAAGATTCATCCACTTTTGAATTATCAGAAAAGGAATGATGTTGTTGTACCGGATTTTGATTGTAGAAGATGATATTGGGATTGCACAGGCTATCTGTCGGAAGGCGCAAATGTGGGAACTGGAAACAACATGTATTCAGGATTTCCGGCAGGTACTTTCTGAATTTTCAGCATATCAACCACATTTGGTGTTAATGGATATTTCTCTCCCATTTTTCAACGGATATCATTGGTGTGAGGAAATCCGTAAAGTTTCAAAGGTGCCGATCATTTTTATCTCCTCGGCATCCGATAATATGAATATTGTTATGGCTATGAACTTGGGCGCAGATGATTTTATTTCTAAACCATTTGACCAGAATGTATTAATCGCCAAAATTCAAGCGCTTTTGCGCAGAACCTACGATTTCTCAGCCTGTATGCCGGTACTGGAGTACCGCGGGGCTTTTTTGAACACTGGCGATAATACACTTACTTACCAAGATGAGCAGATTGCATTGACTAAAAATGAATACCGTATTCTACTCGTTCTTATGGAAAATAAAGGAGAGATTGTTAGTAGGGAAAAAATGATGGAGAGGTTATGGGAAACAGACAGTTTTGTAGATGAAAACACATTGACTGTAAATGTCAACCGTCTACGGAAAAAATTGGATGCAGCCGGTTTAAAAGGGTTCATTACTACAAAGTTTGGCGTTGGGTATCTTCTAGAGCCATGACCATAGGGAAGGTATACGTTATGAATTTTTTCTTGTTCTATCTCAAAGGGCATAAAAAGGGGATTTTTCTTTTTTTATTATTTAGTTTCATTTTCCTCATTACATTCGCACTGTATCATCTTCCGATTGTAGCGGTACTCTATCCAGTAGGGATTTGTGCACTTTTAGGGCTTCTGTTTCTTGTTTACGATTTCATCCGTGCTTATGGAAAACATCAGTGTCTCACAGAAATTCAAAAGTTCTCCGCTTCTTTGATGGACGTTTTTCCGGAAAAGGAAACCCAGGATGATGCGGATTATCAACAAATCATTGAGATACTGCGAGAGGAACAACGCCGGATGGCAGATCAATCCGCTCTTCAAATTTCGGATATGGTGGATTATTATACAATCTGGGTACATCAAATAAAAACACCGATTGCTTCGATGAAACTGAATCTGCAAAATGAAGATTCTCCGTTTGCACGTATCTTGTCAGAAGATTTGTTTCGAATCGAACAGTATGTTGAGATGGCTCTATGTTATCTTCGCTTAAGTGCTTCCTCAACCGATTACGTTATACAGGCATACCCTCTGGATAACATTGTCTGTCAAGCTGTTCGGAAGTTTGCAGGGCAGTTTATCCGCAAAAAAATCAAACTTGATTTCCACCCTATGCATGCAACTGTGATTACAGATGAAAAATGGCTGTCTTTTGTAATTGAACAGGTGCTTTCCAATTCGTTGAAATATACCTTTTCCGGAACCGTTACTATTGACATGGAATCCCCAAAAACATTGTGCATCCGGGATACTGGCATTGGGATTGCACCGGAAGATCTGCCCCGTATTTTTGAAAAGGGATATACTGGATACAATGGCAGGAAAGATAAAAAAGCAAGTGGGATCGGGTTGTATCTTTGCAGGAGAATCTGTGACAATTTGGGACACCGAATTACCGCAAATTCTTCTCTGGAAAGCGGGACGGTTATCCGTATCTATTTAGAGCAAAAATCGCTTGAAATTGAATAGCCTTTCTTACAAAAGTGTAAGAAAGAGTAGGGGAAATGTAAGCTGATTCAATGGAGGCGCATTTCCTCTTTTTGTTACAATAGATATATCAAAAACAGGAGGAGTTCGTATGAGTATATTGGAAGTGAATGAAGTAAAGAAAACCTATACTACCCGATTTGGCGGAAATAAAGTGGAGGCACTGAAAAATGTTTCATTTAGTGTCGAAGAAGGAGAATATGTCTCCATCATGGGAGAATCCGGTTCCGGCAAAACCACATTGCTGAATATCCTAGCGGCTCTGGATAGGCCGACTGGCGGCAGAGTACAGTTGGACGGAAGGGATCTCTCAAAAATAAAGGAATCCAGTATCGCTGCCTTCCGCCGGGATAACCTGGGGTTCGTGTTTCAGGATTTCAATTTGTTGGATACTTTTTCTTTGGAAGACAATATTTTTCTCCCTCTGGTGCTGGCCGGAAAGCACTATTCAGAAATGCAACAGCGGTTAATGCCAATTGCAAACCAACTCGGGATTTCAGAAATTTTAAAGAAATACCCCTATGAAGTCTCTGGCGGCCAAAAACAACGTGCTGCCGTTGCAAGGGCACTGATAACTAATCCAAGATTAATTTTAGCGGACGAACCAACTGGGGCGCTGGACTCCAAGGCGACTGATGAGCTATTGCAATTGTTCAATGAAATCAATACAAGAGGGCAGACTATACTCATGGTAACCCATTCCGTAAAAGCAGCAAGTCATTCCAGCCGGGTGCTTTTTATCAAAGACGGCGAGGTTTTTCATCAGATTTATCGAGGAAACAGTTCGGAAAGTGAGCTGTATCAGAAAATATCCGATACCCTTACCATACTTGCAACAGGCGGTGAAAAAAGATGAAACAGAGCTTTTATCCAAAACTTGCATGGACTGGAATCCGAAAAAATAGGAGACTGTATACTCCTTATCTTCTGACCTGCAGCGGCATGGTAATAATGTATTATATCATATCTTTTTTAAGTATAAGTGGCGTACTTCAGTCTATGCCCGGCGGAGATACTATGCAGGCTATGCTTGATCTGGGACGCGGCGTTATTGGCTTTTTTGCATTAATTTTTCTGTTTTATACGAACTCCTTTCTCATCAGAAGAAGGAAAAAAGAGATTGGACTATACAATATTCTAGGTATGGGGAAATGGAATTTGGCCTGTATGCTTTTTTGGGAAACCCTAATGATTGCAGGAATTTCTCTTTCAGCCGGGCTGCTGTTCGGGATTGTATTTTCCAAACTTGCCGAACTTGGAATGGTGAATATTTTGGGTTCTCAGGTGGATTTTACACTGTCGTTAGAACCAAAGGCAATTCTACAGACACTGGCACTATTCGCAGTGATTTTTGTTTTGATTTTATTCAGTACACTTCGACAGCTTCATCTGTCAAATCCAATCGAATTGCTGCGCAGCGAAAATGCCGGAGAAAAGAAACCGAAAGCAAACTGGGTTTTGGCTTTGGTAGGATTTCTAATTTTAGCAGGCGCTTACTATCTTGCTGTTACCATCGAGGATCCCATCAGTACCATGGTTTGGTTTTTTATCGCTGTGATCATGGTGATTACGGCAACTTATCTGCTGTTTATTGCTGGCTCTGTTGTCATTTGTAAATTACTGCAAAAGAATAAACGATATTATTACAAGACAAACCATTTTGTATCCGTGTCTTCCATGATCTACCGTATGAAACGTAACGGTGCCGGACTTGCCTCAATCTGTATCCTATGTACTATGGTACTGGTTATGGTCTCCTCAACGGTTTGCTTGTATACTGGCGCAGAGGACAGCCTACGTTCGAGATATCCAAGGAACATCTCTTTAGATTCTACTGCGAGCGATATGGAGGGGTTTTATCCTGACCAAGTACAGTCCGTCAAAGAGCTCACCACAAAAACGGTGGAGAGACATGGGCAAGCAGCAGAAAACCTGCTTGATTACCATGTAGCTGCCTTTGCAGGATATTTTCACGATGGTGTTTTCCGGACGGAAAACTCGAGCAGTGCGCTGATCTCCAGCGCCTATCAGGATATGTGGCAGATTTTTCTTGTACCCTTGGATGATTATAACCGGATTATGGGACAAAATGAGCAATTAGAAGAAAGGGAGGCCTTGGCTTACTCAACAAAATCGAATTTTCGTGAAAACAGTATTTCTATTATGGGGGAAAACCAAATCAAAATAAAAAAATTCGTTCCGGATTTTGCTGATAATGGGATTGACGCCATGCAGGTTGTTCCATCCCTGTACCTATTTGTTCCAGATGTATCTCAAATTGTTGCTCCTTTCAAAGGATTGGCTGATTTTTATGGGGATCCGGTTTTCACATATCATTGGTTTTATGGATTTGACTTGGATTGTCCGGATGACACACAGATATCCATTTATAATGAAATTCAGGAGGGGCTTCATCAACCCGTTTTCTCACAGGGCGATTTTTCGATTGCCTGCGAAAGCGTAGCAAAAGAACGGGCGGGTTTTTATGGGCTGTATGGCGGATTATTTTTCCTGGGAATCCTGCTCGGGATTGTTTTTATCTTTGCGGCCGTTCTGATTATCTACTATAAACAGATCTCAGAAGGCTATGAAGATCAATCCCGCTTTGAAATTATGCAGAAAGTTGGAATGACAAAGAAGGAGATTAAAAAGAGTATTAACTCCCAGGTGTTAACTGTCTTTTTCCTACCGCTCGTTGTCGCAGGTATTCATCTTGCGTTTGCATTTCCGATGCTGAGCAAAATGCTTGCCATGTTTAGTTTGACGAATACAAGCCTTTTGATTTTAGTTACTGTATGTTGCTATTTGGTTTTTGCCGCTTTTTATGTTTTAGTTTATCGTATTACATCCCGTTCATATTACACGATTGTCAGCGGTGCACAAAAAAGACATGCGGAAAAATAAAAAGGTCCTGACAAAAAATATCCTCTGTCCAACAGGGGATATTTTTATTCGCGTCTTTGGGAATTATATACTTGTTTTTATAAAAGAAAATGTGATAAAATGTGCAGGAAAGTATTTCTTTTCAATGAGGTGTGTTGATGCTGAAAATAATAAAAAAAGAGGGAAATGCCCGGAGAGGGATTTTTGAAACAGTCCATGGAACGGTTCAGACTCCGGCGTTCATGAATGTAGGGACTTGCGGCGCCATCAAAGGTGGGATTTCTTCCTTTGATTTGGTGGAATTAAAATGTCAGGTAGAACTCTGCAATACATACCATCTGCATTTACGCCCGGGGGATAAACTTATCCACGATTTAGGAGGATTACACCGCTTTATTGGATGGAAAGGCCCCATCCTGACAGACAGCGGTGGATTCCAGGTTTTTTCTCTGGCAGGCCTTCGGAAGATTCAGGAAGAGGGAGTTTACTTTTCTTCCCATATTGATGGCAAACGGATCTTTATGGGACCTGAGGAAAGTATGCAAATCCAATCCAATCTTGGCTCCACGATCGCCATGGCATTTGATGAATGTGTAGAAAATCCCTCTACTTATGAGTATTCTTCCAAATCCTGCGACCGCACGGTAAGATGGCTTTATCGGTGCAAAGAGGAGATGGACCGTTTGAATTCTTTACCCGATACCATCAATCCGCAACAGATGCTATTCGGGATCAATCAGGGCTGTGTTTATGATGATCTGCGTGTCGCGCACATGAAGGAAATCGCAAAGTTGGATTTGGACGGTTATGCAATCGGCGGATTGGCTGTCGGAGAACCTGCTGAGGATATGTACCGGATTATTGAAGCAGTGGAACCCTATATGCCGCAGGATAAGCCGCGTTATCTAATGGGTGTTGGAACCCCTGTGAACATTTTAGAAGCAGTTCATCGCGGAGTGGATCTGTTTGACTGTGTTATGCCAAGCCGTAATGCGCGCCATGGGCATTTGTTCACCTGGTCCGGTATCCGCAACATTATGAACGCAAAATATGAGCGCGATTTGCTTCCAATTGACGAGGAATGCACCTGTCCTACCTGTCAAAAATTCTCCCGTGCTTATCTCCGTCATCTGTTTAAGGCAAATGAAATGCTCGCTATGCGTCTTGCCGTTACGCATAATCTTTATTTTTATAATACATTGATGGAAAAAATCCGGGATGCCCTTGATGCTGGAGAGTATGAAGAGTTTTATGAAAAATACATTAATATTTTAGGGAAAAGGATCTAAAGGCTTGCAACAGCTTGTACAAACCTGTATAATAGAAGATGTCAATTTTTTTGGAGGTGTACACCACATGATAAACCCGTTCCTTTTGGATGCTGCAGCGTCGTCGGAAGCAGCAGCTGGAGGCAGTTCGCTTTCCTTTTTTCTAATTAACTTGCTGCCAATTGCTCTGATGATTCTGGTATTCTATTTCCTTTTGATCCGTCCTCAGAAAAAAAAGGAAAAAGAAATACAGAAGATGCGTAGCGATCTTCAGGTTGGAGATGAAATTGTAACAACCGGAGGAATTATTGGCCGTGTTGTTAGCTTGAGAGATGACACTGTAGTCATTGAGACCGGTACAGATAGAAGTAAAATCCGTATTGCACGTTGGTCTGTTCAGGTGAACAATACTATTCACGACGAAGCGTAAACAACAAATATGCTTGTCATAATAACCCCCGTTTTTTCATATCATTAGGTATCCATGATATGAAAAAACGGGGGTTATTTTTATGAGGGCATCACAGACAAAAGTGCCAAAAACTGAAAAAACAGTATTTTTAAAGTGGGTAAAGCCGCTTGTTATCGGTTCTGCTACGTTTTTGGGATGCTTTTTCATAATACTTTTGCTCTTTGCCATTCTCATAATGAACAAGGATTTAAGCGAAACCACTTTAT
>CALDJI010000073.1 GCA_937901805.1 uncultured Clostridia bacterium
GATCTTGCCCTTGCTGTCCCGCAGGCGATTGCGGACTATGTATCCGGCGCGCTCCAGCTCCTTCAGGGCGGAGCCAATGCTGTCCGTACCCTCCTTGCAGATTTTGGCCAGGCCTCTGGTGGTGTAGTTCCAGTCCTCCGGCAAGGACAGCATCATGGAGAGCAGCCCTTTGGATTTCAGCGACAGTCCCGCGTTGCGCAGGTGGTGGTTGGACATCACCGTGTAGTCGCGGGTTTTCTCAATGCGAAATACCGCCATGGTATCACCTCCTTTCGGCGGTCTGAAAAAGTGTTGTTTCTTGGGAAAAGGCGGCCTTCATGCCGCCCGGATACCCCGGAGAGGAAAACCTATGGGTGGCGGTCTTTCGGCTAATTGCTGGAGAAAAAACATGGGATTTTTGACCCCTTTCGGGACAGTTTTCAGTTTGCCGACAATATAAAAAATGTCTTTTAATGCAAAAGTGTCATGGGACGATGTCCCATGACACTCAGCACAATGTACTATGCATTGTTAATATAAGAATCCTGATATATAATTACTTTATCTTGTACTGTTTCACTTTCATTTAAGAGGTGATAATATGAATACCATTGATGAGCTGTTATATTATTGTCATGAAATTGAACCTGTCGGAGCATTACTTTTAACGGGTGAATGGGGTTGCGGGAAAACGTATCTTATCGATCACCAGTTGAAAGATTCCCTCGCAGGCAAAGCGATTGTTGTACGAGTAACTTTATTTGGAATTTCTTCGGCAGAAGAAATTCACAGTGCTATAAAGGCTGCATGGATGTCTGAATACTGCAAAGAAAAAGGTATTGACAGTATTACGGACAAAATAGGCAGCGCAAAAGAAACGGTAACAAAACTGGAATTTCTTCCTGAGTGGGTTAGAAAAATTGCATCTACTGACGCAACAGCGTTTCTTCCTATTGGAAATAAATTGGATGGAAAAAACGTTATTCTTGTTTTTGATGACTTAGAGCGTTGTTGCATGAATATGGTCGATGTCTTAGGAATAATAAATGACTACTGTGAAAATCAAAAATACCATACAATTATTGTTGCAAATCAAGAAAAAATTACCCAGCAGACAGATGATCATCCAATCCTAACCGAAGTAAAACTCCCTTCAAAGTCTGAAAATCCCCAAGTATCTCAAGATAATATTCCATCGGTTACAATCAATCATTTTAATGAAACGAAAACTAAGCTGTCATATCAAGAAATAAAAGAGAAGATAATTCAACGCACTACTCGGTATGTACCGGACTATTCGGCAATAGTGCACACTGTTATTTCTGATATGAAATACGAAGATGATGATTACAAAGCTTTTTTGCTAGGATGCGAAGCCGGTCTACTGGAATTATTTGCTCCTGATAGGGATACTGGAACAAATACGGAAAAGGATGATCGCCCGCATAATATCAGAAGTCTTAAATGTGCGGTACAAGATTTTTACCGAGTATACAAAGAACTAAAGAATAACGAGATTCCCAATATTTCTCGATGGCTCTATAGCTTCACATCTTATTTGATTGCATATAAAGCAAATATCGTTCAGGAAGATCAATACGGTACCCTTTTTTCTGACGATAGGGTGCGTAAACTATATCCCGCCTATCAATCACAATATATGCTCAACTCTGCCAAGCAATGGATTCTTCATGGGACTTGGGATATAAAAGCTGTGTGTGAAGAAATCGAACTTACTAAAAAGCGCGAAATGCCATTAGAGCCCTGGGAAAGTATACGTCTAAACCGAATTATGGATATAGAAGAAGATATTCTACAAGAGGGGTTTGACGACTTTCTTAGCCATGCTTACAATGGAAATCTGACCTTAAATGATTATGTCCTTTTTATCGAAAATACCGCATGGGCAGAAGAAGACAAGTATAAACTTCCCCATGAAATTGATTGGGGAAAAATTGAACTTGGAATTAAAAAGCAAATAGAAGAAATAAAAAAAGTTTTACCAGATCGTCCTCCGGTATCTCAATCGATTTCTGAATCGGACAAAGATTACTTTTCTCCAGAAGCTTGGTCTGCGTATTTAATTATTGATAATTTTCGAAAAAGCGATGCCCTAATGTTTCATAGGAATCGGAAATTATATATTGAACAGATTGGCGCAAATTTGTCCTCCGGCTTTGTCATTGTTCAAAATAAGAGATTTGATACATTCAGCAATGAAATGGCAGAAATAACAGCACAGGCTTTTATCAAAGCGAACAATACGGAGAAAAGAACGTTTATACTTCTGTTTAAAAAAATGTGGGAGAGTAACCTGCAATCACCAGATATTATTAAAGATGATTGTATACTTGGATTAAAGAAATTAGTGCTTTTACTTGAAGAAAATCTTCGAGCAATAGAAGGAGCGCCAAGAACATATTCAATTATACATACGGAAAAATTCATCAAAGCCATCCATGATTTAATTGATACTCAAACGACG
This sequence comes from uncultured Clostridia bacterium, assembly GCA_937901805.1. Lineage (GTDB taxonomy): Bacteria > Bacillota > Clostridia > Oscillospirales > Ruminococcaceae > Pseudoruminococcus_B. Next base: position 2,465 of record CALDJI010000073.1, read on the forward strand.
CCGGACTCTGTACAATAAAGATTGAATGCCTATCCTATCACTAATTTAATATGTTCCGCCGTAGTTTAAACTACGGCGGAACATATTCTCATTCCGTTTCGTCGTCCAGCCCCTCCATCGTGAGCCAGTCCTCAAAGGACTTCCTGGAGATGCGGATCATGTTGCCGATGCGGATCGTCTTGA
>CALDJI010000074.1 GCA_937901805.1 uncultured Clostridia bacterium
CCACGCCACATGGATATCTCCGATAGAAAATGCAACTGTGTTAAAATGAAACTCGAGTCCAAGACCCGGAAACTGTACTACTTTATCCATGGATGAAAAACCTCCGGTTTTATGTAATCCCGCCTCCAAGCGGGAAGGATTTTTATTGAGGGTGGACCACGGAAAGGGCCATCCTGTCTTCCTGCAAAATAGTCTGCAGATATTGGTTTGCCTCTTCGCAGGATACGGCGGCACAGGCGTCGAGCAGTTCATACCCGCCAAGGCCGAGGAAATGAGAATCGAGCAGCGTGCTTGCCACGTTTTCCACACTGCCAAAGCCGCGTACATACCGTCCATAGAGCGCCTTGCGTTCGCGTTCAAACACCTCTCTGGAAATCCCCTGCTCCTTGCACTGCTGAATTTCGCGGATAAGCTCCGCCTGGACGCAGGCAGGATCTTTTCCTTCGCCGCCGAAAATTGTACAGCAGTAATCCCGCCCGAGCATGATTTCGCTGCCAAAGCTTTGATTAATCAAACCCGCGTCATACAGCCGGCGGTACAGCCCCGAAGATTCCCCGGCGATACACTCCATCAGGATAGTGTGCAGCACATAGCATCTTGCCAGATGCTGCTGTGCGGGTACATGCTCTTTAAATCCCACCTGAAACAATGGCTGGGAAACCGGGAGCGAAACAGAAATTTCATGCGACTGCACCGTCTCCGGCTCATCAGACGGCGCGCGCACCACCTGGAAGCCGTCCGCTTTTTTCAGGATGCGATCTGCAGATTCAAGCACATCCTCTACCTGGAAATTGCCCGCAATGGCAAGTACCATGTTGTTCAGGTTATAAAATGCATGGTAGCAGTCATACAAGTCCTGTGCTGTGATTTTGGCAATGCTGTCCACCGTACCTGCAATATCTACCCGCAGCGGATGACGCTGATACAAGCTCCTTAGAAGATTAAAATACACCTGCCAATTCGGATCGTCATCATACATCCTGATTTCCTGTCCGATAATCCCCTGTTCCTTCTGTACTGTCTGCTCAGTAAAATACGGCGAGGTGACAAAATCCAGCAAAATATCCAGCGACTGCTTGAAATTCTCCGTACAGGAAAACAGATAACAGGTCTTATCAAAAGAGGTATAGGCATTCGCAGATGCACCCGTCTCCGCATAGCGGGCAAAGGCGTCCCGCTCCTCGCTTTCAAAGAGCTTGTGCTCCAAAAAGTGGGCAATCCCCTCTGGTACAGCGGTAAAGGAATCTTCTCCCGGGCGCTGGAAGCAGTTGTCTACAGAACCGTATTTTGTTCCAAACAACGCATAGGAACTGCTGTATCCGCGCATGGGATACAGCAGGATAGTCAGCCCGCTGTCATGCTCAATGCGGTAATACTGTTCCCCCAGCTGGGAGTTTTTTATAATCTGCTGTTTCATGCGAGTACCTCCCCTTCTTCATTACCGGTCAGGAAATAAACCGTGTCCAGCGTCACCTTTTTAGCAGCCTGCGCGACCTGTTCACGGGTGACAGCGGCCACGGCGCGGCCTTCTTCCTCCGGAGAAGTATGTGTTCCCGCAAGCACCTGGACCAGATACCAGCTTTCCAGCCCGGCAGGGGAATCCGTAATTGTGGTAAAGGCATTTTTCATGCTCAGCTTTGCAGCCTCAAACTCCCCGTCAGTAAAGCCTCCTTCACGCATAATATCCAACTGATGGAGGATCTCTTCCTGAGCCACGGTGCGGTTTTCGGCCTCCACTCCGGAATCCACCAGCATTACGCCCTTAATGCGGTCAAAACGGGCCGCACAGTAATAGCACAGGCTCTTTTCCTCCCGCACATGGACAAACAGGCGGGAAAATGCCGTTCCGCCAAAAATTGCCGCCATCAGGCGCATAGCGCTCAGATCCGGGCTGTCTGCAAAGGTACCTGTCCGGAAACCCATAACCAGCTTAGACTGCACAATTTCCATACGCTCAACCTGCTCCCGTACCCGCTGAGCACCGGCAATCCGCGGCGCAACCGGCAGCAGAACCGGTTCGCGCTCCAGTGTGGAAAACGCCTCGGAAAACACGGATTCTATCCGTTTTGCATCGCCGTGTCCGGTAAACATCACTTCCATGCGGGCATGCTTCATCAGTTCCCGATAGGCACGGGTTACGCTCTGTGCATTCAGCGCATTTGCCGCCTCGACCGTTCCATATTCGTCGATGCCGTACGGTTCCTGTTCATACAAGAGTTCCTCACAGCGCAGGATGGCATAATCCCGCTTGTCATTGATTTTTGATTCAATCAGATCAATCAGATTCTGGCGTTCAAGCTCCACTTCCGACGGTTCAAAACAGCCACTCACAAAATACGGCCTGGTAATGAGAGAACAGAGCAGCTGCGCGCACTGGACAGTCAGATCCTCCCCATGCAGGACATAGCGATCATCCACCGAGCGCACTGCAAGAGATATGACCTGCCATCCGCCTATTTTCTGCACACCTGCATATAGCGCGGCGCCATACATCTCACTAAGCTTCTGGTTTAGACCAGTAAAATCCGGATATTCTTCTCCTTTGCGCCGCAGAAGGGGCGCCACCACCGCATACTCCGCCGTGCGCTGTGCGTCCAGCGGAACACAGAAATTCACGGACAGGCGAGCAGTTTTAAACCTGTCGTCACAGATTGCATGGAACCCAATGCCAGGTGCAATCTTGTGTTTTATCAATTGATAAGCCATGTTCATATCTCTCCTAAAACTGAAACTCTGTTCCCATGCCTAAAGCCCAGCCACAAGGCAACAGGGCATGAGGATCCCTTTCTAGTATGCCGTCAAAGCCAGGTCTTTAGGCAGACCACTGCAAAAAACCTTTTCCATGCACTACTATGGAAAAATTGTCCTGACTACAGCATGGATTTGTCCAGCGATGCAGTCAATCAGTCCGCTTTTCTTGGTATGTGCCGAGACATTCGAAACCGAAACTTTCTTAGAATCCGACAGACGGCGTTCGATTGATATTATAGCATATTTTCCCGGCTAAATCTATGTAATTTAGAAAAAGTGCCGATATTACGCCTGTTAAAAAGTGCTTTTTGGTCTAATCCGCGACAGCAGAAGGACAAATTCTGCTCCGTTCCAGCAGAAATTCCGCCACTGCATCTTTGTCATTGGATTTGAGAATGCCTGTAGAAAAAGCTGTAAGCTCTGAAGGGGCTCCTGCCACCGCATAGGCTTCGTCTGCTACACGGAACATTGAGATATCGTTGGCACGGTCTCCAAAACAGACCAGCCGCTCACATCCGCATAACTGCTTCAGCAGCTTTGCACCCTCTGCCTTTGTTGCTCGGCGGGGCATGACCTCCAGCCAGTATTCCTCACGATACAATTCCTGCTGAAATACACAATGAAAACGGTCGTCCTTTTCCAGTACCTGCGCCAAAGGAGACAGCTGCCCATATTCCCCAATCCAGCTGAAATAGAATACCTCCCCTCGGAACAGTTCTTTCTCAAAATCCACGGGGCGCATCCTCGGATCTCCCTGTCGGCTGGATAGGTAAAACCGGCCTCCTTCGCTGATGGCCCATGGCAGATAATATACTCGCTGCGCCCCGTTTTCCATCGAATAGACAAAGGGCTTGAGTGCAAACCTTTCCGCAATGGTGCGAAGAGAATCCACCTCCTGTGCGGAAAAAGTATGTGAATACAGGATTTTTCCGCTTTCCGGCTCCACTAGGAATGCTCCGTTGTGACAGATAACCGGAAGTTTTAAGGTAAGTCCCTGCGTGACAGTTTGTGCGCTTTGAAAGGAGCGGGCTGTAGCATAGGAAAACGCCATCCCCTGCCGGATAAGGCCGTTAAGAGTTTCCCTAGTGCATTCGCTTAAACGGGACTGGGCGTTCAGCAGCGTCCCGTCCAAATCTGTAAGATATAGTGTTTTCATAACAGTCTGCCTCCAAAAAAGAAAAGCGGGGAACCCCTTTCCCCGCCTTCAATCACTGTTTTTCCGCATTGCGCTCTGCTTTTTCTGCATCCGCCCGAGTACCATGCGGCTCTTCGCTAGCATAGGGTGCGTCAATGCCATACTTTTTGAGCATGTCCACCAGCCCGCGGTGGTTTTCATTGCTGAGCTGATACCAGGAATAATCATATCCGCCCCCATCCGCATAGACCTGGTATTCAATAATCGGACAGGTCTTGCACAGAGAATAAACCCCGCTGGGGTAGTGTTCTGCACGCAGAACAAATCGGTAATCCCCAAAG